>CAMHLH010000220.1 GCA_946185925.1 uncultured Treponema sp. | reverse complement strand
CTTTGTTTACAAGCGTTTGAACCATGATATAAAAACATCAGAGATTTCCTCCGTGTTTTTTGCAATAGAGTGTAAGGTCATCAATAATCTCTTCAAACGGAAGCGTGTGCGTAATATTGTAGTGCTGATTCACAAAATCTATAGCATTAAACCGGTCAAGGTAACTAAACGCATGCGTGGTGGAAAGCGAATGTTTTTTCGCAAAATCGCTTACAAGAGAAACTGTATACTCAATTTTATCTTTTACGGGTATTTCCGCCATTTTGATTCTCCAACAAGGGAATTATACCATGTTCCTCTTATTTTTACGATAAAATCTCACGAAATCAGGAGAAAAACTTAAATATGATGCATAATCAAAACGGTGTAGAATCAAAGAATGGGAAAAATCTTTCTTCATGTGGATTTGGACGCTTTCTATGCGTCCGTCGAGCAGCTGGACAACCCGGAACTCAAGGGAAAGCCCGTCATCGTGGGCGGAAGCGACAGGAGGTCGGTCGTCTCCACGGCATCCTACGAGGCGAGGGCGAGGGGCGTGCACTCGGCGATGCCGATTTTCATGGCGAAGAGAATCTGCCCGGACGGTTTCTATCTTCCGGTGAGGATGAAGCGGTACGAAGAAAAATCGAAGGAAGTGATGGCGATTTTCGGAAACTACTCCCCGGACGTGCAGCAGATTTCGATAGACGAGGCTTTCATCGACCTGACGGGGACGGAGCGGCTTTTCGGGAACCCGATGGAGACCGCGAAAAGGCTCAAAAAGGAAGTTCTTGAAAAGACAGGTCTCACGGTCTCAATCGGCATGGCTTCCACAAAATACGTCGCGAAAATCGCGTCGGGAATGAAGAAGCCGGACGGATTCTTCATCGTTGAAGAAGGCAAAGAAGAAGAATTCATGCTCTCCCTTCCGCTTGAGAAAGTCTGGGGAATCGGGGAGAAGACGAGGCTCAAGCTCCAGTCAAAGGGGCTTCGCACGGTCCGCGAAATCCACAACCTTTCGCTCATGAACCTCAAGAGCATATTCGGGGAGTCGGGCGGGGAATTCCTCTACAACGCCGTGAGGGGCATGGAATACGGGCACTTCAACAAGGAGGCCAAGTCGCATTCAATCAGCTCGGAGACCACATTCGAATTCGACTTGAGAACAAAAGAAGAAATCGACAGGGAAATGAAGCAAATCTGCAGGACGGTCATGCTCAGGGCGCGGAGCGAGAACGCATTGAGCAACACGGTCTGCGTCAAAATCAGGTTCGGGGATTTTTCCACGATAACGGCGCGGGAAACGTTCAAGAGCGAAGTCAAATCGATAGAAGACCTGTTCGAAAAATCCTCTTCCATTTTTTGGCGAAAATTCGTTCCGCAAAAGGGGCTTCGGCTTTTAGGGGTCGCGCTGCAGAACGTGTACGACGAATCCGAGCGGGAGCTTTCGCTTTTCGACACGGAGGAGCAGAGCGCGGAGAGCAGAATCGAAAAGGCAATCGGCGAGCTTGAGAGGAAGTTCCCCAGCCTCAGAATCGGCACGGCATCGGACATGGAAAGCAAAAAGATATGAAAAGGCCCGGAACATTCCATTTGAGAAAAAATCTCAATACCCAGAAAAAGCAAAAGAGTTAGACTAATGCAATTTTTTTTAGAGTATGCTTGAATTGATTTTGAAAAAGCACAGTTTTATAATTTTTTTTCAAGTGGAACGCTCCAGCAGCAGTTTTCAGCGAACGGACTTCCACACATTCTGTTTTACGGAGGAATATATGACAATCTCTAAGCTTGGTGCATTCGCAATCGGTGTCGGTGTCGGTGTCGCGACAGTGGCAATCGTCAAGTCGGCAGGATTCAAGAAAGTCTGCGCAGGCGTCGTCGGAGCGGGAATGAAGCTCAAGGACGAGGCGGCGGCTTTCGTAGAGACTGTAAAGGAAGATGCCGAGGACATCGTTGCCGAGGCTAAGTACAACAACGCCCAGCAGGCAAATTCATAAGCTTACTGGCGGTTGAACGAAACGGGTTACTGCGGAAGTGTTCATCTTCATGTAACTCGTTTTTTTTGACCCAAAATCTTTTCAATTGGAGTGTGGAGAATGGATTTCAAGATTGTTCATAGATTGCCGAACAGAGTGCGCGTCCGCTACAACAGGGGACTTTTGGACGCAAGGCAGGCGTCTCTCGTGCAGATGCTCATCGCTTTCCAGGACGGAATCACGAACGTGGAAGTCAACACGGTTTCCGGCAGCGTGCTGATTGAATACGACGGAAAGCAGCTCGGAGAATTCGAGGCGTTGGCGTTTTTGAAGGCGATAGACGACAAGTACCTGAAGAACGAGGAGCTTTTGAAGCAGGTGACGGTTCCGGCGGCGCAGGAAAGTCTCGCGTCGCTCATCATATCGATGGTGGTGGAATTCTACGTCAAGCGATTCCTCCTTCCGCTTCCGGTGCGTAAAATCCTCTCTCTCCTGAACCTCGCTCCGAGAATCCTCAAAGGCGCGAAGTCAATCTGCACTGGCAAAATCTTCTCGGCGGACACACTCGACGCGACCGCCCTCACCCTCTCATACGCTACGGGGGATTTGAACACGGCAGGCTCAATCGCATTGCTCTTGAACATGGGCGACACCCTCGAAGACTACACGAAGCGAAAATCATACGACAGCTTGGCATCGTCTCTACTGACGACGGACGAGATGGTGCAGGTCGTGCAGGACGACGGCGAGGAAGTGGCGGTCTCGGTCTCGCTTCTAAAAGCCGGCGACATCGTGATTTCAAGGGCGGGCAGCGTGATTCCGGTGGACGGCACGGTCGTATCTGGAGAAGCGATGGTGAACCAGGCCTCCATGACGGGAGAGTCGCTTCCAGTGCACAAGGAAAAGGACTCCAGCGTGTTCGCATCCACAATCGTGGAGGAAGGCGAAATCCGCATTCAAGTGAAGCAGGCGGGCGGCGAAACGAAGGTGAACAAAATCGTCGCCCTCATCGACCAGTCGCAGGAACTCAAGGCGGCGTCCCAGGTCCGGGCGGAGAGAATCGCCGACAGGCTCGTCAGGTACAACTTCCTTTTGGCGGGACTCACCTACCTCGTCACACGGAATTTCACGAAGGCGGCCTCAACATTGTTGGTGGACTACTCGTGCGCGATGAAGCTCTCGGCTCCAATCTGCGTCCTTTCGGCTATGCGCGACTCTGCGAAGAAGGGAATCATGGCGAAGGGCGGAAAATACCTTGAGGAGCTCGCGAAAGCTGACGTGGTGGTCTTCGACAAGACGGGAACGCTCACGGAATCCACACCGAAAGTGACGAACGTCATTCCGTTCGGCAAGCACAAGGAAGAGGAAGTCCTCAAGCTGGCGGCGTGCCTCGAAGAGCACTTCCCCCACTCGCTCGCCCGCGCGGTCGTCAAGGAAGCTGCCGACAGGGGAATCGACCATATGGAAGAGCACGCGAAGGTCGAATACGTCTTGGCGCACGGAATCGCATCCAGCCTGGACGGAAAAAAGCTCAGAATCGGAAGCGCGCACTTCATCTTCGACGACGAGAAAATCAAAAAGACGAAGGAAGCCCAGAAGGTCATCGACGAATACGCGGAGACTGGCTCCTCCCTCCTCTACTTCTCGATTGGAAATTCACTGGCGGGAATCATCGTCATACAGGACCCGATAAGGGAAGAATCCGTGCGCGCGGTCGCGGAATTGAAGAGGCTCGGAGTCAAGAAAATCGTGATGATAACAGGCGACGGAGAGAACACCGCAAGAATCATCGCGAAGAAATCGGGCGTAGACGAATACATCTCGCAGGCGTTGCCGGACACGAAAGTCGAATTCATCAAGAAGATGCAGGCGGAAGGCCACAAGGTCGTAATGGTCGGGGACGGAATCAACGACGCTCCGGCACTCTCGGCGGCGGACGTGGGAATCGCGATGGGAGCCGCGAGCCAAATCGCGGCGCAGACGGCCGACATCATCCTCCCGGACGATGGGCTTTCATCCCTCCCGGAACTCAGGCAAATCGGCTTGAACTTGATGAAGAGAATCAGCGGCAACAACGCGGCGATTGTGGCGATAAACACGACTCTCATCGCGCTCGGACTCGCTGGCGTCGTAAGCTCTTCCACAGCGGCCCTCTTCCACAACAGTTCCACGGTGGCGATATCGATGAACGCAATGCGCCCATTGATTGGAAGCGGACAAGCGGACAAGAAAAACTGACAAAAGGAGAAGCCCATGTACATCTCATCTTTTTTTCCAGGCAGAATAAGGCTCAGGGACGGAGTGCTCAAGGACGAGGAGATTTCCACGGCACTCAGGAACGCAATCGAATGGCACGAAGCGGTCAAGAACATAGACCACAACCTCCAGACAGGAAGCGTCCTGATTTGCTACGAACCGGCAAAGCTCCCCATGCAGAAGCTCACGGCACTGACGAACGAGCTTCTGCAGCTCAAAGCCCTTTGCGACAGGTACAACGG
>CAMHLH010000219.1 GCA_946185925.1 uncultured Treponema sp. | reverse complement strand
GCTCGTAGCCCGCGTGAAGACATTTTGTCTCGATTTCCATAAAAACACCTCTTTTTTGTTTGTGGGAATTTTTTATTCCAATATTTTTGAACTGGTAAAAAGTTTTTCTATTCATTTTATATAAAACGGAAAATTTTTCATCTCCAAAAGAAAATCCCCAAAACCGCCGACTTTTGCCGTCTGCCCTAAAACAAATCACGCTATTCTGATAAAATGGGGGCGAGGTACAAAAATGGAAAAAGTTTCCTACAAGACAAGCGGAACTTGCGCCCGCGTGATTACGTTCGAGCGGGACGACGACGACAGAATCCACAACATCGCGTTCGAGGGCGGATGCAACGGGAACCTGAAGGCGATTTCGCGCCTTTGCGAGGGGATGAAGGCGGAGGAGATATTCGGGAAACTTGCCGGGAACCTTTGCGGAAGCAAGGGCACAAGCTGCGCCGACCAGCTCGCGAAAGCGGTGATGCGGCGGTGAGTTTTTTTGGGGAATGAATCGTATGTTTGAAGTTCGGGTGAACACTGATTTTGCGGCCGCGCATTTTCTGCGCGACTATCACGGAAAGTGCGAGAATCTGCACGGCCACAATTATAAAGTTTATGCTCATGTGCGCGGAAAGAAACTGAACGAGGGGGGGATGCTCCTCGACTTTACGGAGCTGAAGGCCGCGCTCAAATCCGTCTGCAAAAAGATGGACCACACAAATCTCAACGACATGGAGGTTTTCGACCAGAATCCGAGCGCGGAGCGAATTGCGAAATTCATCTTCGACTCGATTCTGGAGATGATTCCGTCCCTTGCGAAAAAGAACGACGACGACGCTTTCCTGTACGCAATCGACGTCTTCGAGACGGACACGAACAGGGCGCGCTACATCGCCGACTGAAAATCTGCATTCAAAAACACACGAGACACAAGGGAAAGATTATGAAGAAGATAGACATTTTGGATTCCACTTTGCGCGACGGTTCGCAGGGTGAGGGCATCAGCTATTCCGTCCAGGATAAAATCAACATCGTCAAGGCTCTGGACGAGCTTGGAGTGGCTTTCATTGAGGCTGGAAATCCCGGCAGCAACCCGAAGGACATGGAATTCTTCCAGGAGGCGAAGAAGCTTTCGTTGAAGAATTCGAAGATTGTGGCTTTCGGTTCCACGAGGCGCAAGGACTTGAAGTGCTCGGAGGACGCGAACCTGCAGAGCCTCCTCTCCGCCGAGACCGAAGTCGTCTGCATTTTCGGAAAGACCTGGGACTTCCAGGTGACGGAAATCCTGCACGCGACCCTCGAAGAGAACCTTGAGATGATTCGCGACACCTGCGACTACCTCACAAAGAAGGGAAAGACCGTCATTTTCGACGCCGAGCATTTCTTCACAGGTTTCGCCGCCAACAAGGACTACGCCATGAAGGCTCTTTCGGCGGCGGTTGAGGGGGGTGCCTCTTGCCTTTCCCTCTGCGAGACCAAGGGCGGCGCCATGCCGATGGAGTGCTACAACGCGACAAAGGCAGTCGTCGAGAAATTCTGTGGTTCTGCAAAAAATGTCTCCATCGGAATCCACACCCACAACGATTCAGGTCTGGCCGTCGCCAATTCCCTTCTCGCCGTGGAGGCCGGCGCGACACACGTTCAGGGCGTTTTGCTGGGATTTGGCGAGAGGACAGGAAACGCGAACCTTTCCACGATAATCGCGGATTTGCAGCTCAAACTGGACTGCCAGTGCATAAGCGGAAACCTTGAGAACCTCACGCCAATCTGCAAGCGTGTCGCCGAAATCACGAACATCGCTCTCGATACCGGAATGCCGTATGTCGGTGCGAGCGCGTTCGCCCACAAGGCGGGAATGCACATCGATGCCGTGATAAAGAATCCGTTCGCCTACGAGCACGTCACGCCCGAATCGGTCGGAAACGAGCGCGTCTTCCTGATGAGCGAGGTCGCAGGAAAGAGCATGATTGTGGAGAAGGTGCAGAAGTTCGACAAGACGCTCACGAAGTCAAGCCCGGTCGTGGCCGAAATCGTGGCGAAGGTGAAGGACTTGGAGCACGACGGCTACCAGTTCGAGGGCGCCGACGCGAGCTTCGAGATTCTCGTCCGCAAGGTCATCGGAAAGTACCAGCCGTTCTTCAATCTCCACTACTACAAGACGAGCGGGGAATTTCCGCGCTTCGCCGACGACCAGAGTGCGTTCGCCCAGGTGAAGCTCGACGTGGACGGAAAGTCCGTCGTGACGGCGGGGGAGGGCGACGGTCCCGTCAATGCCATGGACGTCGCGCTCAGGAAGGCCCTTGAGGAATTCTACCCGGCCGTCTCTCAAATCCATTTGACGGACTACAAGGTGCGCGTCCTGGACGGAAAGTCCGCAACCGCTTCAAAAGTCCGCGTATTGATTGAGTCGAGCGACGGAAACGATTCATGGGCGACGATGGGCGTGTCTTCGGATGTGATGGAGGCCAGCTACATCGCCCTCGTCGATTCGTTCGAGTACAAGCTGATAAAGGATTTGGAGAAGAAATTCTCGAAAATCCTGTAGTGCGGTAATAGCCCTGCGTCCTAGAACGTGTTCCCGTTGAAAAGCAGATTGTGGCGCGTCCTCCACGCTTTCATCACGTCCGCGTTTTTTCCGGTCGGACTTGAATTGTAGTCGGCGCGCTGCTGCTTCACTTTCTGCAGGTTCTTCACTTCTATGCAGAGCCTGTACGCTCCGTCTTTCTCGGCGTAGACGATTGTGCACAGCCCGTGCCTGACTTTATCGGCGTAGCCGCCTACGCAGTTGTGGAGTGCCTGCCCGATTTCGTAGAGTTGCATGGAGTCCTTCGGCAGCCTGAACTTGTATCCGTCAATCTCGTCTTCAAGGTCGAGCTGTTTTTTCTGGTATCTGAACGTGATGTTCGTGTGCGTCGTCATGTAGTCGATCTGCATGAGGGCGGTGTGGTTGTTCCTTGTCAGTCCGTTTTTGAAGAGGTCGGAAATCAGCTCTTTTGGAACCTTTACCGGGCAGGCTTCCCAATCCTCCTCATCCAGCAGCAGCCTCTTCGCATAGTTCGCGGTGTCGATGCAGATTTCCGGCTGGCCGATTTTTTTCGCGTCCTCGAAGTTCCTTGTCAGCATCGTGAGGGTGGGACCTTCGCCGCGGGATTCTATTGCCGCCTTGCAGTATGAAGAAAGCCCTGAAAGCGCTTCCTCGCTCTTCCATTTGAACAGTTCCGCGACGGGCGACTGGAGGGCTTTCACAATCAAATTCTTGTCTGTGAATCCGCATTGGACTAGTCCCTTGTAGGAAAGCAGGGCGAGCGGGTTCTTTATGTACTCCTTCCTGACAGTCTTGAAGCTTTTTACTTTCAAAAAATCACATGCCGAGTTGTATCCGTTCATGTCGAACCTTCCGACGGGGAATTTTTCATAAATTGCGTTCTTTATGTCGTACAGGCCCGGCTCGAACGGGTAGTTCATCATCGCCTGCACTGCAGGTATGTTCGTTTTCGCATAGTCGAGCGTGAGATTGCTTCCCCAGTTTCGTCTGATTATCGAGCGGGCGACATCCGCGATGAAGGCCCCTACGTTGTCGGGAATTCCGTACTGTGTCGCGTTTGTGATTTCAAGCCCTGATTCGTTGCAGATTCTTGAGAAATTTCGTTCGCAGAGGATTTTGTCTATTTTGTCCGTGTTGAACCGGGTCACCATCTTGTTCTTTTTGATGTCGATGCTGTATTCGAATCTGATTGTCTTTTGGAAAAGTTGGCCGGGAAGGCATTTCCTGAAATCCTGCGCCTTTATCCTGTCTAGGTACACGAGTTCGATGTCGATTTGGCTCAGCGTTATGTTCTCCACGACCCGTATGTAGACGAGGTCTCGGCTGATTCCGTTCTCGTCGAGCACTTCAGAATTTATTTCGAGCCAATTTTCGTAGCGGTAGTTTTCGATTTCTTCCTCGGTTGGAGGAAATTCCCTTTTTCGTTTCCGTATAGGGTCGTACTCGATTTTTCCTTCTGGAATGGGGAGGAGGATTGGAGTGAAGTCGAGCAGCATGTCGCTGTTGACTCTTCCGCATGAGAAGACGAGTTTTCCGTTTCTTCCTGTGCACCTCTCCCATTTCTTGTGCACAGGGCAGAGCGCGACTCTGTTTCTCCTGTTGAGCAGCACTAGATTCACGTTCTCCGGCGATACTGCCGAATACTTGTACTCTCCAGAATGCGTCCTGTAGAACCAGTGCTGGTTGATTTCGTTCTTCCTGTCCGGACGCAGCCTGACGTGCGAAACATTCTCCATGCCGCTGATTTTTCTTGCTATCGCTGAAATAATGCCCATGACGCGCCTCCTGCAGTGTGATTGTGTCAAAAGAATATTGAAATTATCACTTATGATAATATCAATATTGATAATAACACAAAAGTTTCAAGATGACAAAAAACTTTTGAAAAAAGTCGCGAAGGCCTGGCGGCGGGAGTTGCTTGTCTTCACAATCTTGTCTTTGCG
>CAMHLH010000218.1 GCA_946185925.1 uncultured Treponema sp. | reverse complement strand
TCGACGAAGCTGTTCTTGGTTCTCTGCACGACCGTCTTTCCGTTCGCATCGTCCCAGCCCATCGTGACTTTGAAGCCCGCGTTGAATTCCTGCCTGTCGTTGATGAATTCCTCAAGCTGCCTTTTCGCCTCGTATGCGCACGCGTCCTTGATTTTCTGGAACGAGTTCAGGTTCTTTATCTCGGAAATCGGCGTGTGGTAGAGTTTCCCGTCTTCCCACACGTTCAAGTTGATGTTCGCATCGCATCTCATGTTTCCTTCTTCGAGGTTTCCGTTCGTGACGCAGACGTAGCGGAGGATTTCCTGCACGGTCTGCATGAAGAGGGCGGCTTCCTCCGGGCTTGTCATGTCAGGCTTGGTGACGATTTCCACGAGCGGGGTTCCGCAGCGGTTGTAGTCGATGTACGAGTGCGCGCCCTGCAGGTGGAGGGACTTTCCTACGTCCTCCTCAAGGTGGATGCGCTCGATTCTGACGCGGCGGTATTTCTTTCCGTTGGATTCGACGATGCAGTCCTCGCCCTTGAAATTCTTCGGGCGGTAGTTCGAGCCGCCTTCGAGGCTTTCGGCCGGATAGTGGCTCATCGGCAAGTCGACGTGTCCGTTCGTGCAGAGCGGGATGTCGTACTGCGTTATCTGGTAGCCCTTCGCGAGGTCAGGGTAGAAATAGTGCTTGCGGTCGAATTTCGTGAAGCGCGCGATGTCGCAGTTCAACGCAAGTCCAGCGACAGCTCCGAGTTCCACGTAGCCTTTCGAAATGCGCGGCATAGCACCGGGGAGTCCGAGACAGACCGGACAGACGCGGGTATTCGGCATTCCGCCGTAGCGGTTCTCGCACGCGCAGAACGCCTTCGTCTTTGTCAAAAGCTGCGTGTGAATCTCGCAGCCGATTACGATTTCATATTTTTCGATAGCCATTTGTATGCTCCTTAAACCCTTTCTATTTTTTTATCTATAATTTCAGCGAAATGTACAAATCAAGCCGCTCTAAAAGCGCGCGGGCAAACAACTTCTCCATTGCGCCGAGATTGTGCTTTGCGTGGTATTCATCAAAAGCATCGTAATAGGCGAGACGGTCGGCAAACTTGATGTTGATAGGCGGGAATCCCGCTTTCATCAGCTCAAGGTTCACCAAAAGCCGCCCAGTCCTGCCGTTGCCGTCGATGAACGGATGGATTGCCTCAAATTCGATGTGGAATCGGGCAAGGCGCGTAACGATATGTTCAGTATTCGCATCATATTCGGAAAGCAGCGTTTCAATCTTAGGCTGGATTAAATACGGCTGCACAGGTTCATGCACCGCGCCTGCAATCGTTACGGGAATTTTCCGATACACGCCGCGGTCTTCTTTTTTGTCCGCAAGCACAAGATAGTGGATGTCCTTTATCACACGCTCAGAAAGCATTTCTTTTTTACGCACAAGGCTCGCCACATAATCAAACGCTTCCTTATGCCCGATTGCCTCCAAATGATGAGAAAGAGGCTTTTTGTCAATCGTAAGCCCGCGCAAAACCAAATCGGTTTCCCGCAGAGTGAGAGTATTGCCCTCTATGGCATTGGAATTATAGGTATATTCGGTAGTGAATTCTTCGTTCAATCTTTCAATCTCGCCTTGCGTGAACGGACGGAGAGTGTCGAGCAAGCGTTTTTTTTCATCTATCTCAAAAAGCAAGTTTTCTGTCCGCGAAAAACGAGCATCGGAAGGCTTCTCTGCGCCTACAGGGATTTTCCACCCCCGCCCGATTTGCACCGCACCGGCAATCCTGTTTTGTGCGCAAAGCGTGCGGATTCTGCGCTCTGAAATATTCCATTTTTCCGCTGCCTGTGCGACAGTCAAAAAATTATTTTCGGGACTCATAGCCACAAGCATATAATTTATCGGAACAATATACAATCATCGGAACAATACAACACGGATTATCGGAACAATACAGGATTTTCAGCGGTTGTGCGCTCCTATGATTTTTCGATTTTCTTGATTGCGAACGTGACTTCCTCGTCAGATACTGTGGCGATGAGCTGGTAGTTACTCGAAAACTCGAAGCGTTCGACCGGTTCTCCGTCCTCGAAGAGCGTAGAATAAATGTAATCATCGATTCTGCCGGAATTTTCCCTAGGCCTCATGTGCATTAGGCCGTAGCCCGCCCGTTCAGTTGTGTCGCCGTCCATCTTGTAGTCCTCGCTCCACCCAGCGTAGATGACAGACTTTCCATTGAACGAGAATGTCGCCTCCCAGCTCACTTCTTCGGGAACACAGATGCCGCCGACGCTCGAAAAACCTATCGATTCTGTGTCGCAAGGCTGAACAACGACTTCCGACTTCCGCTCGTCGTAGACGAAACTCAAGACGCTGCCGTCGCTGCCTTTTTCGGCGAACATCGCACATCCTCTCACCGCGAGCGGCGTTGTGCCGGTGTTCACGATGGTCATCCGTTGGCTTTCGGTGTCGAAGAAGTCAATCGTCTCGATTTCCTCGTCCACATCGCACGAAAAAAACAATGCACTGGCAAAAAGAAGAGTCGTGACGAAAAGATTCATGAACACCTCCATAAAAAACAGGGGTGGTGTTACGAAAGGTATGCTAACAAGGGGGCTGAGCGTAGTCGAAGCCCGTTCATTGTCATGCAAAAACAGGTCATTTCGACTTCGCTCAATGACCGTTTTTATTTCAGCATACTTAGCGTAACATCTCCCAAAATCTTTCACATTGTCGTAGCAGCCCTACTCCTTCACTGGGATTCCAGAGCCTTTGTGCTCCTCTTCCCACGCCTGGGCGAGCTGCATGATTTTCACTTCGTCGAACATTTTTCCGGCGAACTGGATTCCGACCGGCATCTTTGTGGATTCCGTGAATCCGGCTGGAACTGAGACGGAAGGAATGCGCGCGAGATTGACGAAGACCGTGTACAAGTCGCTCAAATACATGGCGAGAGGGTCGTCGTACTTTTCGCCGAGCTTGAACGCGGTCGTCGGGCAGACAGGCGAGATGATGAGGTCGTAGCTCTCGAAAAGCTTGGCGACTTCCCTCTGGATGCGGGCGCGCACGCTCATTCCCTTCTTGTACGTCGTGCCGGAGAACTGCTCTGAAAGCACATAGTTTCCGATGATGATTCTTCTCTTTACTTCAGGGCCGAATCCGTCGCTTCTTGTGTCAACGTAGAGCTGGTCGTAGCCCTTGCCGTTGTCTTCGCGGCGGCCGTAGCGGATTCCGTCGAAGCGGGAAAGGTTGGACGCGGCCTCGGAAAGCGCGATGACATAGTATGAGGCGATTGAAGCGTCCAGAATCGGAAGGTCAACAGTCTCGATTTTCGCCCCTTTTGAGGAGAACCAAGCTTTCGTGTCCTCGAAAACCTTCTTCACTTCCACGTCCAACCCCTTCGCTTCCTCGAACTGCTTTGGAACTGCGATTTTGAGCGAAGAGAAATCCTTGTAGGCTGAAAGGTTCCTGAGTTTGTCGGAATCCGGCAAGTCGGCGGAAGTGTCGTCGTAGAAGTCGACTCCGCTCATCAATGAAAGCGGAAGGGCGATGTCGCGCGGCGTGTGTCCGATGACGCCGACCTGGTCGAGAGAAGAGCCGTATGCGACGACTCCCCAGCGGGAAAGCACACCGTAAGTCGGCTTGAGTCCGTAGACTCCGCAGTACGAAGCCGGAAGGCGGACAGACCCACCAGTCTCCGTTCCGAGTCCGAAGAGGGCCTGGTTAGCGGCGACTGCGGCAGTTGAACCGCCAGAGGAACCGCCGGAAACGTAGTCGCGGTTTATCGGGTTTCTCGTAGGTCCGTAGATTGAATACTCGGTTGAAGAGCCCATCGCGAACTCGTCCTGGTTGCAGCGTCCGAGCGGAATCGCACCCGCGTTCACGAGGCGGTTGATGACAGTGGCGTTGTACGGCGCGCGGTAGCCTTCGAGGATTTTAGAGGAGCAGGTGAGGCGCTGCCCCTGAACGGAAATGTTGTCCTTGTTGGCGAAAGGAAGTCCCAAAAGCGGCTTCTCCTCAAAAAGCTTGTCCAAAGTCCCGGCGGCTTTCGCCTCGGCGATTTTGGCGTCGGCTTCTTTCGCAAGTTCGATTGCGTTTCCGTAGATTTCCAAGAACGCGTTCAAAGGCTTTTCAGATTTCTTGTCAGCCTCGAAAGTGTCGATTGATTTCTGCACCAGCTCAACGGAAGTCGTCTTTCCTTCCTTGAGAGCCTTTATAGTTTCTTCGATTGTGTAGTACATGTCTTATGCCCCTTCTCCAAGAACTTTCGGAACCTGGAAATATCCGTCCATGAATTCCTTCTCGTTGATTTTCTTCACGTCCTTCATCTCAAGTCCCGGAACGATGTCGTCCTCGCGGAGTTTTTCCGCCTCTGTCGAAGGATATGCGTCGTATGGATTTTCCGAGTCGTCGTACTTTGAGAGGATGTCGAAATATCCGACAATTTCATCGACCTGCTTCTTGAGGGTCGCCATATCAGTGCTTTCAGGGGAAAGCCTTGAAAGATAAAG
>CAMHLH010000217.1 GCA_946185925.1 uncultured Treponema sp. | reverse complement strand
GAATCTTCTAGTCTATTTTTTTGTGTAGAATCGCTTTTGGAATCTCCAACGCATATAATTGAAAAATTGTTTTCCAGAGCGAAGTCTATTGTTTTTTGATCCATAATCTTCTTGCAATATTTGCATGGTCTTAATTTGAAATTATGAAGAAAAATGGAATTTATTTCGTTAGTCACATCGATAATATTCAGTTTTACATTGAGCAGATTGCAAATCCTGATAGCTTCATTTGTGGGAATTGAGTAACTATAAGCGTGTGTAAAATGAATTGCCTCGAAGTTTGAGTTTTGTTCACATAGTTTTAAGAGACAGGCAGTGCTGTCCTTGCCGCCAGAATATTGAAGAAGTATTTTTGCTGTTGATATAGTGGTGTCGCTGTTCATAGTTGATGTTTTTCTTTATGTTATATTTTTTGTATGGAAAAAGACTGCGCACAAAAAAAGCCATGCCGGACTCCAAAAAAATCCCGCATGGCTTCTCTTGTCGCTTCGTCTGTGCCAGAACTTAGTTCGACTCGGCCGCGCCTGGAAGACCGATGTCCTTCCTGTAGAACGCGCCCTCGAATTTGATGCCCTCGATTGCCTCGTAGGCCTTTTTCCATGCTTCGTCGAACGATTTCCCGTGCGCGGAGCAGGCGAGGACTCTTCCGCCTGATGTCACGAGCTTTCCGCTGTCCTTTACGGCTCCGGCGATGAAGACCTTCGCGCCCGCGTCGGCGATTTTCTTTTCGTCGAACGTGATTTCCTTGCCTTTCGGGTATTTGAGCGGATAGCCGCCTGAAACCACGACTGGCGCGACCTGGAAGCCGCTCTTCCACTTCATGTCGAACTTGTCGAGGGTGCCGTCCATTATCGCCTTGCACAAGTCCGCGAAGTCGAAGTCCATCATCGGAAGGACCGCCTGCGTCTCAGGGTCTCCGAGACGGACGTTGTATTCGAGCGCCTTCGGACCGTCTTTCGTAATCATCAAGCCGAAGAAGATGAAGCCCCTGTAGTCCATTTTCTCTTCCACAAGTCCCTTGAGCGTCGGCTTCAAAATCCTTTCGTCGAACAGTCTCATCGTCTCTTCCGTGACGTCGGAGAGTGGGCAGACCGCTCCCATTCCGCCTGTGTTCGGTCCCTGCGCGCCGTCCAAAAGACGCTTGTGGTCGCGCGCCGGCAGGAACGGCTTTATCGTCGCTTTTGCTGGATTTTCAGGCGTGACGGAAACGGCCGCCAAAACCGAGATTTCCACGCCTTGAAGGTATTCTTCTATGACAAGCTTCTTTCCAGCGTCTCCCACTGCGCTTCCGTCCATCAAGTCGTTCACGGCCTTGAGAGCATCGTCCAGCGTCTTCGCCACCACGACGCCCTTTCCGGCCGCGAGTCCGTCGGCTTTGACGACAATCGGCGCGCCCTTTTTCTGAACGTAGTCGAGAGCCGCCGCCTTGTCGGTGAATGTTGCCGAGTCCGCGCACGCCACTCCGTATTTCTGCATGAAGACCTTCGACAAATCCTTAGACGCTTCGAGGGCCGCTCCTTTCGCCTTCGGGCCGACTGTCGGGATTCCCTCGTTCCAGAATGCGTCGGCGATTCCTTCTGCGAGCGGGTCCTCAGGTCCAATCACGGCGAAATCGACTTTCTCTTCCTTCGCGATTTTCACGGCGGACTCGATGAGCTTTCCTTCCGGCTTCACGTTCCTGCACTTCTTCTCGATTTCTGTTCCGCCGTTTCCGGGGACGCAGACGACCTCGTCGATTTTGGGGCTGAGCGACAGGCGGTAGGCGATTGCGTGCTCTCTTCCGCCGGAGCCGATAACGATAACTTTCATATTTTTCTCCATTTTTAAAAGGGTTTGAATGAAATTTTCAGTCTCAGAAAAGTTCCTGAAGCATCTTCGCGGCCATCGTCGCGAAAACGATTTTCTCTTTCTTGAATGTGCGCGCCGGCTTCAGTATGTCGTAGCAGATGAGAACGTCATCCTTGTACATCTCCAATGTGGAAGCCACGTTAGCGCAAAGATACATCTCATACAGAGTCTTGTCGAGAGTGTCCAGCACGTTCGTGTTGTCCAGGTGGAGGAAGCCGTTCTGGAAATATTTCATGTAGTTCTTGTCGGAGTAGATTGGAAGGTCGAAATATGATTTCCGCACGTCCTCCGAGATGATTCTCGCCTTCTGCGATGTCTTCTTGTTCGTCACCCGGAATGCCATCTTGAACGTCCTGTCCTGGTTCTTCCTCGAATAGATGAAAATTTGGTTCACCTGAATGTACTTGCAGAGCTTTTCCAGAATCGACTCTATCTTCTCGGCCCTCTCTTTCTCTTCCATCTTCGTCGTCTTGAGCGATGTCAGCTCGTTGATGATTTCGATTTCCGTGTTCGCGCTTTCAATGAAGTACTCGCTGGAAGTCTCCGCTCCTGAATTCTTCTTTTCGTTGATGACAATCGCGCTGTGCAGCTCCGGTTTGTAGATTATGTAGCAGTTGCGCCCCCTGTCCTTGGCTATGTAGAGGCACTTGTCCGCGATTTTGAACAGGTCGTCGTAGTTGTCGGCGTTCAGCGGCGTGCGGGCGATTCCCATCGAACAGGTCACCACGCTTTCGGGATTCTCGGCCGTTATGCTCCACTGGATTCCGACCCTTATGTTCCTCGTCACGTTCCTGATGTCCTCTTCGTTAGTCTTGTCCAATATGATGAGGAATTCGTCGCCGCCCAGCCGTCCCGCGATGCCTATTCCGTTTATCGCTTCCTTTATGCAGGTCGAGACGACCACCAGAACCTTGTCTCCGAAGGCGTGCCCGTAAGTGTCGTTGCATTCCTTGAATTTGTCCACGTCCACGATGATGAGCGTCACCGGGTTCTTCGCCTCGTTCACTTTCTGTTTGGCGAGTTCCGTTATGGCCTTCTGGTTGTACAGGTCCGTCAGTCCGTCCTTCGTCTCGCTGTAGGCGTTCTGCACAAGCCCCCGCTCCTCTCCCTTCGTTATGCTTCCTATGATGCTCGACTTGTTCCTCGTGCTCGTCTTTATCGTGTGGACGGTGACGAGTTTCTTGTCGTTCTGCAGGAATTTGTAGATTTTGTTCGCGGTGAAATTCATGCAGTCTTCTATCATCGAATAGAATTGGAGCTTCGAATCGCGGAGCGACATCGCAATCGAAAAGTTGTTCGTGAAGTATGTCTTGAATTCCTCCGTCTTGCCCTTGAAGATGATTGTCGCGTCCTTCGTGTTCTTCAGGATGAATTTGCTTCCGTCGTAGACAAAATAGTACGCGTCGAAATTCTGAAGGAGAGCCGTGTATTCCCTGCTCTCAAGGAGGGCCTTGTCCAGCAGCGTCTTCGAGTAGGAGAGTTCCTTCACGTCTATGCTGAATGCGCTCTTTTCCTCGTTCCATTCGACGTAGAAGAGGCAGCTTTTGTAGAGGATGCTGCTTTCGTAGCTTTTTCCCCTGTGTGGGAAGATGTTCGTTATGAAATACGGGTTCGACTTCTTTCCATCGTCAGATTTAAGGTCTTTTTTGAAAGTTCTAAGGAAGCATTTGAGATTTTCCTGGTCGGCGTCGGCCATGTAGTCGCTCAGATTCAAATGTGGGTCTGTTATGTTGAATAGCTTCAGAAAACTTCTGTTTCCCTCTGAAACATTCAATTCTCCATCTATGACGAAAGAGACGTCACTTATTCTTCGTTGGTTAAATGTTTCCAAAATTGACCTTCTGCATTGTGGATTTTTTCAACAGACTTTTTTCTATGTTCGATAATAAACCTGTAAATTATACTATAAGAAAATATTTTTGAGAAACAAAATTTAGTTCTCGAATTGAAAACTAGGAGAAAACTATGGTCTATTTTTTCATGTTCGTCGGAGTCCTGCTCATTCTCACGGTCTTGTCGGTGGTCGTGAAGCTCAGCATGGATTCTAAAAAGCCGAAAAACGAATTCAGAACCCAGAAGGGGGAGGACGGGCAGGTTGAATTCATAAAATGCCCGGTCTGCAACACTCCGCTTACAAAAACGGAGAATCTCCATTCAAGGGTATTCCGCCCGATGAACACGCCGGACCAAAGAATGATGGTGCAGGGATGCCCGCACTGCTACCCGGAAATTCAGCCAGGAGTCAGAAGAGTCTGCCCTGTCTGCCGCGCATCTCTCTCAAAGGACGATGAACTTGTCGCCAGACTTTTCAACCGAAGCGACAAAAAAAAGCACGTAATGATAGTCGGATGCTCGATTTGCATGAAAATCAAAAAATAAATTCAAAAAATTTTTATTTTTCCTAAAGTCTGAATGACAACTTCCGAAATTTAATAATGTAGGGTCGTAGTACTCACACAGTTATTAACTGTCGATAATTAACCATCTTATAAGGAGATATTTTATGGTTATCAATCACAATATGAGTGCAATGTTTGCACAGCGCCAGGGTGGAATCACAGAGTTGAACCACTCTAAGAACTTGGAAAAGCTCTCTTCTGGAGAGAAAATCAACCGCGCTGGAGACGATGCTTCAGGACTCGCAGTTTCTGAGAAAATGAGAGCTCAGATCCGCGGCTTGAACAAGGCTTC
>CAMHLH010000216.1 GCA_946185925.1 uncultured Treponema sp. | reverse complement strand
AGCGCGCTTGGTTTGGGACCAAGATGTCGCAGGTTCGATCCCTGTCATCCCGATACCGTCAGATTCGTCTGGCGGTTTTTTTTGCCCTTTTTGTTTTTCCTTTGCCTTTCCCTTCTGTAATCTGTTTATGAACGCTTTTCTTTTTGGTAAAATCGTTTCCTATGGATACTAAAAAATTGTCAAAAATCGCATTTGCCTGCCTTTGTCTGGCGTTTGCGTTCACTTTGTCGTCTATTTCATTCAATGCGGATGTTTCGCTCCTTGCTTTTCCGATAGCGGCTGTCTTTTCGCTGGTTCTTGCGCATTTCTCGCTCAGGAAGCTTTTCAGACTTGGAGGAAGCGCGGCTCTTGATGGCGAGCCGGGCAGGGCCGTGTACATTCCGGTCGTGAGGGTGCTTCTCCAGTATCTTCCCTATGTTCTTTTGATTTCGTTCGTTTTTAGAAGGGCGGGGGAGAACGGGACTCCTTTCTTCCTGGATGTTCTCCAAGTCGTTCTTTGGCTTTCCGTGTCGGTCTTGGCGCTCGTCATGCTGCATTTCCTTGGGGCGAAGAAGTTGAAGAAGACCGCTCCCGCTTGGAACCAGTTCCTCGTGGACAAGAAGTATGCGGAAAAACAGGCCGGCAGGAGTTTCGTCCGCTGGCTTCTCTCCGAGATTGTCAGCTGGATTGACGCTCTGGTGCAGGCTGTTTTCATGGTTCTTCTGCTGAACATCTTCATCGTCCAGCTCTACGAGATTCCTTCCGAGTCGATGGTTCCTGAGTTTTTGGTCAAGGACAGGGTCGTGGTGTTCAAATTCCTAAACGGGCCGAAATTTCCGCTTTCCGATGTGGGGCTTCCGTATCTCAAAAAATACGACAGGGGCGACATCGTTGTCTTCAGAAATCCTCACTATTCGGCGGACAGGAAATCCGAGGTGAGAACGTTCCTTAGCCAGCTGGTCTACATGTGCACGCTCACCATGAAGAACATCAACGTGGACGCGGACGGAAAACCGAAGGCCGATCCTTTGGTCAAGCGCGTTGTCGGTGTTCCTGGCGAGCAGTTGATGATGCAGGACGGAATCCTCTATTCGCGGACGGAAGGCTCGAACGAGTTCAAGAAGGTGGATTTGGATTCCTCATACGCGTGCTGGAATTTGAACGCGGTGAAGAGCGGGGTGAAGGAGGGCATCCGTGAATTTGTTCTTCCACAGAGCGGCTATGACTCGATGATTGACGTGGAAGCCAAGAGGAACGCTTTCGATTTGGAAAGCGCCAAGGCAAGTTGCGGAGAGCTTCTTTCGGAGTTCGATTCGCTTGTGTCTTCTTTTGAGTTGAAGGATGGGGTTGAATTTTCACTTTCTCCCAACGAGATGAGCGTCTATTATATAGATGAGGTTTCGATGTTCGCGTCGTCTCCGTTCCTGCAGAACATCAGGCAGATTTCGACCGAATTGATTTCAAGCGCGGCCGGCAGGGACTGGTACAGGAATTTCCTTACGGCCTGGATTTCCGATGTGCCTGACTTCAAGGGCGATTTGTACTCGGAGTCCAATTTCAAGCTCAATTTGATGATGAAGATTTCATGCGCCAAGGCCGTGAACAGGTATGTCCGTTTTTATTGCGAGAATGTCCAGTCTTCCCAGTGGCAGGGCGACGAGATTCTCACTTCCGCCCTGTCGGAGCTGAGCGCCTTTGTAAACTACGTCTCGCTTTTGGACAGGAGGAACATGCCGCTCTTCCCTGCAAACGCCGAGGACGGCTCTCCCCGCTACATTCCTGACGGAAACTACTTCATGATGGGCGACAACCGCTTCAACTCTCTCGACATGCGCCATTCCTACAAGTCATGGACTGCTCCGCTCACTGCGTTCGACAAGTACAGCCTGACCTACTCGACTGACATGGCTCCGCAGTATGTGGACAAGAGCCGGATGCTCGGAACGACCGCCTACAGGTTCTGGCCTGTCTCTAGGAAGGGTGTTCCCGGACACACTGGAATGTGATTCTTTCGCACGCAAAAAAATGCGGAGCGTTTCCTTGTAAATCGGAACGTTCCGCATTTTTTTTGTTTTGTCAGTCTTTTTGCCGGAATCGTTTTCAGTTCTGCTCCAGCTGCTTCTTGTTTTCGCTGCTGTTCTCTTTCAGGTACTGCACAAGCTTCGGGATGTAGAGTTTGTCCTCGTGCGCGATGTGCGAGAGTATCCAGTCGTAGAGGAATTTCGCGAACTTGATTCCCTCTGTTATGGACGCTTTGTTGTACGACAGGGGCATGTCGATAATCTTGTTGCGGAACGCGTCGTGCTCGGCCTTGTGGTGGGGCAGCCCCTCGAAATTGGCCGAGCGCATCAGCTTCTCCTCGTCCTGGAAATGCTTGTCCGTGTACTCGATGCACTCGTTGACCGAGGCCACGAGCACTTCCCGCCAGTCATTCTCGTGCTGGTCCCGGAACAGCGCCTTGTAGAAGTTGTTGCAGAGGGAGACGAGCTTTTTGTGCTCCTCGTCGATGAGCGGAATTCCCGTGTTGAATTTCGGGTTCCAAGCTATGAGCTCTGAATCCGCGCTAGAGTTTGCTGACAAAAAATCGTCTTTCAAAGTCATTTTCCCTCTACCTCCATTTTATCTTCCGTGGCAGTTCTTGAACTTTTTGCCGGAACCGCATGGACACGGGTCATTCCTTCCGACCTTCGGAAGTGTCCTGACAACCTGAACCGGTCTGCCTGTGGACGCGCTCGCCATCGTCCTTGCGGCCTGGTTCTTCGCCTGCTCCGCCATCCTGCTCGACGCGGCCTGCTGGCTTATTGACTCGGCTTCCTCGTGCTGCTCCGTGCCCTGCATCCGCTCCTGCCTCTGGAGCTGCGCCTGCCTCTGCTGCTCGACCTGTTCCGGCGTCTGAATCTGGATTCTCACCTTGAACGTGAGTCCTGCGATTCCAATTCTTATCTGCTCGATTATTTCGTCGAATTTGTTGAATCCGTCGATTTTGTACTCGGTGAGCGGGTTCTTGCTTCCGTATGAGCGGAGGTGCACCGACTCCCTGAGCCCGTCGAGGTACTCAAGCTGGTCGAGCCACTTTTTGTCGATTGCCTGGATGTACTGGTACCTGATGAACATGTTGAACTGCTCTTTTCCGACGAGGTTCTCCTTTTCGTTTATGTCGTTGCGGAGAATCTCAAGGACTTTGTCTTCTTCAAGGAAGTCCGGGCTGAGCTGGAGTCCGAAGTAGTTCCTGATGTTGTCCAGAAGCTCCTTCTGCGATTCCTTGCTCTTCCTGTCGTGGTGGTATGTGGAGAACCAGTCGTCGAGGTATTCCTTCGCGGTCTCCATGACGCGTCCCGACAAATCCTCGTCGGTGAGGATGTCGTCCCTCTGCGTGTAGATGTATTCCCTCTGCTCGTTGAGCACGTCGTCGTAGTCGATGAGGTTCTTTCGGATTTCGAAGTTCCTCTCCTCGACCTTCTTCTGTGCGTTCTCGATTCCCTTGTTGAGCCACGGGTGGTCTATCGGCTCTCCGGCCTGCATTCCCATCTTCTTCATGAGGTGCTTCATCTTCTCTCCACCGAAGAGCCTCATGAGGTCGTCGTCCATGGAGATGAAGAACTTCGAGCGTCCCGGGTCTCCCTGACGGCCGGAGCGTCCGCGGAGCTGGTTGTCGATTCGGCGGCTTTCGTGTCTTTCCGAGCCGATTACATAGAGTCCGCCGAGGGCTTTGACTTCCTCGTAGTCCTTCTGCCAGTCCGCCTTTGCCTTTGCGAGCGCGGATTCGTACTGCTCAGGAGTCGCCTCCGTTCCGCAGATTTTCCATGCCCTCATCTCAGGGCTTCCTCCGAGCTTGATGTCCGTTCCGCGTCCAGCCATGTTCGTGGCGACCGTGACGGCTCCCTTTGCTCCGGCTTCGGCGACTATCAAGGCCTCGCGAGCGTGGTTCTTGGCGTTCAAGACTTCGTGCGGGATTCCCTTCTTCATGAGAATAGAAGAGAGGTGCTCTGATTTTTCGACCGAGACCGTACCGACAAGCACCGGCTGTCCTTTTTTGTGCGCAGCCTCGATTTCCTTGGCGATTGCGTTCCACTTGTCTTCTTCGTTCAGGTAGACTTCGTCGTTCTCGTCGATTCTGGCGACCGGCTTGTTCGTCGGAATCACTACGCAGTCGAGCTTGTAGATTTTCGAGAATTCCACAGCCTCTGTCGCCGCCGTTCCCGTCATGCCCGAAAGCTTCTCGTACATTCTGAAGAAATTCTGGAAGGTGACGGTCGCCATCGTCCTGTTCCTCTGCGCGATTTTGACGTGCTCCTTCGCCTCGATGGCCTGGTGGAGTCCGTCCGAGTACCGTCTTCCCTCAAGGACGCGGCCTGTGAACTCGTCTACGATTTCGACTTTTCCGTCTTTCACGACATATTCAACGTCCTTCTCGTAGAGGAGGTGCGCGCGGATTGCCTGAGTGAAGTAGTGCACCCACTCGAAGTTCTGCTCGTCGGTGACAGTGGTGTTCGGTTCGATGAGATTGTGCGCGTGGAGGATGTCGTCGATTTTGTTCATTCCCTTGTTGGTGAACGAAATC
>CAMHLH010000215.1 GCA_946185925.1 uncultured Treponema sp. | reverse complement strand
ATGTTATGACAGAAAAATGTGCGCGTCAAAAAAAATCTGGATGACGTTTTCAAAAAGTGTTTGTTGGTTTTTGGAATCGCTCATAATATAATATTCGCGGATAAAAAAGGGGGAAAACATGGGGACACTTTATTTCACGCGTCACGGGGAGACTTCGTGGAACATCGAGCACAAAATCTGCGGAATAACGGACATAGAACTGAACGAGAAGGGAAAGGAAGACGCCAGGAAACTTGCGGAAAAAATAATAGAAGAGAAAATCGCAATCGACGAGATTCTCTACTCTCCGCTTTCAAGGGCGAAGCAGACGGCGTTCATAATCTCCCAGGCGGCTAAGATTCCGGCGAACGAGGAGAAGCTTTTGCTGGAGCGCAACTGCGGAAAATACGAGGGGACGCTCAACACGGCAGCTGAGTTCATAGCGGCGCAGAAGCAGATTTGCAACGACTACGGCGGCGGGGAATCGATGCTCCGCGTGACGCAGCGGATTTACAATCTTCTGGACAGGCTCACGAAGGAAGACGGAAAGATTTACCTCCTTGTGGGCCACAACGGAATTGCGCGCTCGGTCGAGTCATACTTCAACGCAGAACTAACGACGGAAGGATTCGTGGACTTCAGGATGAAGAACTGCGAACTCAGGCGGTACAATTTTTGATGGAAAAACAAGCCGCTCCGGCACCCGACCAAAGCGGCTTGCAGAACTACAGATACAACTGCTTCACAAGGTTCGTGGCGGTCTCGGTTCGGATTATGCGTTCGAGTATGCCCTTCACCTCGTCCTTTTCAATTTTCTTTTCGTAGATTTTCACGATGAAGTCGGCCTCGATGAGGATGAGATAATCCATGGCTTCGTTCTCGATTTCCTCGTAGGTGTGGTGCTTCGAGATGAGATATTCCACGCGGGCTTTCTCGGCATCGGAGATTTCGAGGCTCTTCATCAGCTCGTGGGCGACCGCGGGTCCCTCGATTTCCTGGTAGTTCGCATCGGCCGAACCGTACTTTTCCTCGGCATTGTGGATTCCAATGTCGTGCAGGAGAGAGGCGATTTCTATCGTCTGCTGCAGCTTCGGCTCTACTCCCTCGCACTCGGCTATGAATTTTGCGAACGAATGGACTTTGAGCGCGTGTCCGATGCGCTTCATGTCCTTTCCATCGTATTCAATAAGTTTCGCTTTTACTTGTTCAATTAATGTCATTTTTTACACCTCGCTTTTTTAACTTCAATTGTGGAAATTTGAAAGCCGTCAAGGTTTTCGCCCCCTTACATTGTATCAACATTCACCGCTTTTTCCTTTACAATTTGCATAAAGCAAAGCAAAAAAAACATGGTGGAAGATGACACAGCTGGAAAAATACTACAACAAATTCAAGGAAGACCACCGTCTCACGACGAGGCACGGAAAAGTCGAATTCGCAGTCTCCATGAAGCACATCCACGACTGCGCGGAAGAACTTGGGCGTTCAGAGAATGAAGCGCGAACCTTGAAGATTCTCGACGTGGGGGCTGGAACTGGCCGCTATTCGGTCGCGCTCTCGGAGGAGGGTTTCGACGTCACGGCGGTGGAACTCGTGAAGCACAACCTGGACATCCTCATGGGAAAGCACGCGAAAGTGAAATGCTGGCCGGGGGACGCGCGGAACCTTTCTTTTCTTGAGGACGAGACATTCGACATCACGCTCCTCTTCGGGCCGATGTACCACCTGCATTCAAGGGAGGACAGGCTCAAGGCCTTGAACGAGGCGAAAAGGGTGACGAAAAAAGGCGGCTTCATTCTCGTGGCGTATGTGATGAACGAGTACGCGATTCTCTCCTACTGCTTCAAGGAGGGGAAGATTCTCGAATGCGTAAGGAACAGGACGATAACCGAGGACTTCCACACGATTACGGAACTTGAGAAAGATTTGTACTCCTACACCCGACTTGAGGACATGGACGAACTCGACAAGGAAGCCGGACTTGAGCGTGTTAAGGTCTTCGCTCCGGACGGAGCCGCCGACTACATGAGAAGGGAGTTGAACGCGTTGGACGAGGAGTCGTTCGACTGGTTCGTGAAGTACCAGCTTTCAGTATGCGAGAGGCCGGAACTTTTGGGGGCGAGTTCGCACACAGTGGACATTCTCCGAAAGCCGTGAGTGAAAATAGGACTGTTCCGAAAGTGAAGTTTCCGAACAGGTCTAATCTGCCGATAAGATAAGCATGAATCTACAGAAGAAAAAAGACTATTTTGTTTTCACGCTCGTATTCGCCATCTTCCTGATGATGCTCCCGAAGGTCTGCGCCGAGCCGTCATCCTCAGTCGAAGTCACGGCGGACACAGCTTCGTCGATGGTTGAAAAACTCGTGACATACAGCAAGGAATTTCTGGGCTGCCCATACAGGAGCGGTTCCACAGGACCTGCCACATTCGACTGCTCGGGCTACGTCTACTCGATGTTCCGGGAGTCGGTCGGAATCCAGCTTCCACGGAAGTCCAGCGCAATGTACGCGAAGGCGAAAAAGATAAGCGACAGCGAGATTCAGAAAGGCGACCTCCTGTTCTTCACTACGACATCGAGCGGAACGATTTCCCACGTCGGTATCTACCTTGAAGACGGAAACTTCATACACAGCGCGAGCGACGGACCCGAGACGGGCGTCATCATATCCACGATAAAGTCCGGGTACTGGAAGACCCACTACAATTCTGCGGGAAGAATCATCAACATTTCGGAAGAAAGCAAAAAGTCCGAGAAAGAAGCGGCTGTGGAGAGCGTCAAGAAGACTGCGGAAGCCGATAAAGCAACGGAAGAAGTCGTGGCGGACGCTACAACAGGCGAGAGCAAAAATTCAGAAGCGGAAATCGAATCTAAAAAAAACGACCATCCATTTCTCTCAAAGCTCGTCCTTGACGGAACCCTCGCCCTCGACTGGAACTTTTTCGACGCGGACTCGTTCAAGCTCTGCTTCAGGGGCTTCGACACGATGGCTCACGCGATGTACGACGGCGACATGAAGCCGGGACTCGGAACCTACATCAGATACGACAGGGGAACAGGAGTCGTGCAGCTGCCGATTGTCCTCACATACAGTTTGAGCGAGTACATCAGACTTTTCATCGGTCCTGTCATCACAATCGGGAAGCCTACTCTGCCGGGCGACAGCGACCAGGACATAAAAGCCTCGTTTTTCCCTGGCATTCTCGGAGTCTGCTTCAACACGCCGTCGATAGAGGCTGGAAAGTTCAAAATCTCGTTCACCCAGGACATCCACTACACGGTCTACAACACGACGGACAAGGCCGCCCTCTCCCCATACAAGAGTTTGGTGAGCGGACTGGTGCTTTCTTCTGGAATCCGTGTAACACTGCCGATGTCGAGTGTGCTTTAAGCTAGAGGGCAAATTACCCGACAAAAGATTTTTCAAGGTGGATTTATGAAGAAATTTTCTGCGTTTTCGATTCTTGCGTTTTTTGCGGGAATCACACTGCTGGCGTCATGCACGCCGGAGATAAAGGTCAAGGCGAACAAGGACAATTCGATGGACATATCGTTCAAGACGGGCTTTTCAGAAGCGACATCGAAATCCATAAAAAAGCTCGTGGGCGCGAAGGAAAGCGACCCGCTCTTCTCGCCTGCCGACATGGTGCAGCTCATAACCGAGGCTGGCGCCGTGAACGTTTCGGCGAAGATGCCCACGGAAAACGACGTGCAGGCGAACGGAACGCTCAAGGACGTGAAGAACACGGCTTTCAATGCGACAGGGATTTTGAGGCAGGAAGCGAAGAACGGAAAGACGGTCACGACGCTTTCGATTGGACCTGACGAAATCAGGAGCTTCTACAGCCTTTTGGACGCTAACACCCAGGCCTATGTGGACACGATGATGATTCCGTGCCTCATCGGAGAGAACATGAGCAAGACCGACTACAAGCTGCTCCTTTCGATGATGTACGGACCGACGTTCGCGGAGGAACTCGTGGAAGGGAACCTGAACATCACGCTCGAAAGCGCGGACGGAAAAAAGCAGCGGTTCACGGAAAAGCTCGGCGACCTTCTGACGATGAACACGTCGAAAACTTGGACGATAGAATAGAAAAGTAGAACAAAACAGAAAGCCCGAAAGCGGATTTTCAAATGAACCACTTTCGGGCTTTTTTCATTTTTTAAAGAGACTAGAGGCTGTTCTCCAAATCCTTGAGCATTCTGTCGAGGGATGATATTCCACCCTCGGCCGTGTACCAGACAGCCGGAGACGGAAGAATCACGAGGTGGCCGTTCTTCACCGCATCCGTCATGGCGACAATTTCGTTGTTCATGATGTCTTTCGCCAAGCGCGCTCCGTTGGTACCAATCGCGCTGTCACGGTCGAGCACGAAGATGTAGGCAGGATTGAGTTTCGCGATGAGCTCGAACGAAGATTCCTCGCCGTGCGCCTGTGCGGCAGATTCCTGCGGTGTCGCAGTTTTCTCGCCCTGTCCGTTTTGTCCGCCTTTGCCGCCTTTGCCGCCGCGGCCCTTGCCACCTGAAAGTCCAGCTCCCAGATTGTTGAAGCCGATTTCGTTCACG
>CAMHLH010000214.1 GCA_946185925.1 uncultured Treponema sp. | reverse complement strand
CTTCACGGTCACGGTGCCGCCCTTCTCCTTGAGGGAATCTATCGAAAGTCTCTTCGCTATTATCCTGATTTCCGCAAGTCCGAGGAGGCTGTGCACCTCGTCAGGTATCGGCCCGAACCTGTCCTCCATCTCGGCATACAATCCGTCGAGTTCGGCACGGCTTTGCACTGACGCGACTTTCTTGTAAATCTCCATCTTCGTCTGCACGTTCCTGATGTAGGTGTCTGGAAGGAATCCCGTGTACTCAAGCTCGATGAGCACGTCCCTGTCCTCCTTGTAGCCTTCCTTGTTGAGCCTGTTTATGGCCTCCGTCAAAAGCCTGACGTACAAGTCGAATCCGACAGAGTACACGTCGCCGCTCTGGTCCCGTCCGAGAAGGTTTCCGGCTCCGCGAATCTCCATGTCCTTCATCGCGATTTTGAATCCGCTTCCAAGCTCCGTGAAGTCGCTTATCGCCTGGAGACGCTTCATCGCCACGTCCGAAAGCACCTTGTTCTCCGGGTAGAGAAGGTACGCGAACGCCTTCCTGTCGCTCCGCCCGACGCGTCCTCGGAGCTGGTAGAGCTGGCTGATTCCGTACATGTCGGCGCGGTCGATGATTATGGTGTTCACGTTCGGTATGTCGATTCCGTTTTCGATTATCGTCGTCGCAACGAGAACGTGGAAGCCGCCCATCTTGAACCTTCTGAATATCTCGTCAAGCTCGTCCGCGGACATTTGGCCGTGCGCGTAGTCTATGAGCATTTCCGGGCAGAGCCGCTCAAGTTTCCTGCAGGTCTCGTTCAGCGTCTCCACACGGTTGTGCAGGTAGAAGACCTGCCCGCCCCTCTCCACCTCAAGCCGTATCGCGCGCGCGACCTTCTCCTCCGAATATTCGTCCACGAATGTCTCTATGGGCTTTCTCGTCTGCGGAGGCGTCGTCAAAAGGCTCATGTCGCGGATTTTCAGGAGGCTCATGTGGAGCGTCCTCGGAATCGGGGTCGCGCTCATCGAAAGGCAGTCTATGCTCGTCCTCATCGCCTTGAGCCGCTCCTTGTCCTTCACTCCGAACCGCTGTTCCTCGTCGATTATCATCAGCCCCAAGTCGGCGAACACGACATCCTTCTGGATTATCCTGTGGGTGCCGACTAGGATGTCGATTTTTCCGTCCGCCAAATCCTTCAGAATCTGCTTCTGCTCTTTCGGGGAGACGAACCTGCTCATGTGCTTTATCGTGACAGGAAAGTTCGAGAACCTTTCCAAACAAGTCTCGTAGTGCTGCTCGGCCAAAATGGTGGTCGGAGCGAGGAACGCCACCTGCTTCTTGCTGAGAACCGCCTTGAACGCCGCCCTCATCGCAATCTCCGTCTTTCCGTAGCCGACGTCGCCGCAGAGGAGCCTGTCCATCGGAACGGGCTTCTCCATGTCCGCCTTGATTTCCTTCGTCACGTTGTACTGGTCGGGCGTGTCCTCGTAGGGGAACGCCGCGTCGAATTCGGCCTCCAAATCCGGGTACTTGGCGAAGGCGAAACCTCGGCTGATTTTCCTCTTGCTGTAGAGCGCGATGAGTTTGTTCGCCATCTCCTCCACGGCCTGCTTGACCTTGTTCTTCCTGTTCTCCCAGCTCTTGCTTCCGAGCGTGTCCAGCCTTGGATTGTCGCCTCCGTTCCCGATGTAGCGCTGCACGAGATTGAGCTGCTCAAGCGGAACGTAAAGGAATTCCTCGCCGGCGTACTCGATTTTGATGTAGTCCTTCTCCATGAGAGAGGTTGATTTTCTCTGGATTCCCTTGAACTGGCCGATTCCGTAGTTGACGTGGACAACGTAGTCGCCGGGGTTCAGCTCGACGAAGGTGTCGATGGCCTCGCTCTTCACGCGGTGTATCGACTTCGGAGCCTGCTTGCGCCTTCCGAAAATCTCGTTCTCCTGAATCACGAGCGTCTTCGTGTCGGGAACGCCGAAACCTGCGGAAATCGCCTTCGGAAAAATGGCGAGCGGATGGAACGGAAGCCCCCGGGCCGCGTTCATCTTCGTCTTTTCGGCGGTGGTCTCCGATTCTTCGGTGTAGTCCCTGAAAATCTCCTTGATTCGGAGGGCCTGGTTCTCGTTGTCGGCGAAGATTTCGATTTTCCAGCCGTCCTTCATGAGACTCTCGAAATGTTCCCTTATGAAGTTGAAATTTCCGAAGAAACTCTGCGGGGCTGAGCATTCGATTTTGAACGACTCCCCGGCATTTTCTTCTATAATTTGGGTGGAATCTGCCGAGTCTCCAGCCCCCGCGCCTTCAGTTTCGCCGTCCACAGTGTGAAGTGAATGGAAGAACACGCACTTGTTTCGGCTCCTTGAAGTTTCCATCAAGTCGGCGAAGCGAATCATCATTCTCGAAGGGGCGAAAACTGGAGACTCTAGCCTCGCTTTCTTGAACATGCCGGAATATTCCCTGTCGAAGCTTTCCTGAGTGTTTCCAAGCCTGTCGTAGTCGAAAAAGAACAGCGTGGAATTTTCGCCCACATACTCGATTGGGGAGAATTTTCGCCCCCACAAAACTGGATAGAAAAGCTCCTCGCCCTCAACCTCCCCTTTTTCCCTCAACTCGGAAAGAATGGAATCTATTTTTCCAATGGCGGAATCTGAAAAGCCGAGTTCGGACGTTTCGCCCGACAGAACTTTGTCGAATTCGCCTTTCAGCCTTTCCAAAAGCTCCTCGTTCCACACGACTTCCTTCATCGGATAGACAAGAAGGGAATCCTTGCTCGCCAATGTCGATTGGCTCTCGACCTTGAACGATTTTATAGAGTCGATCGAATCGAAGTCAAAGTTGATTCTCGTCGGAAATTCCTCTCCCGGAGTGAAAACGTCCAAGACCTCGCCCCTTAGCGTGAATTCTCCAGGAACGCACACCTTCGGCACTTTAGAATATCCAAGGTTGGCAAGCTTCTCCGCAAGCTCCGTAGGCTCAACCTTCTGCATACGGCGGAGCGAGAAGACAAGGGATTTGAGGAACTGCGGATTCGGAACCGGAGCGACAAGGGAACGCTGGCTCATCAAGAAAATGCGGGGCTTTGTCGAGGCGGAAAGAATCCTGTGGGAAGACGACATCTCCGCAAGGACGCCCGCCCTCTTTCCAAAAATCGAAGCGCCTTTCGCGACCGTCCTGTACGCGGCCGAAGTCCATGCGGGAAAATCGTAAATCTCGGCGGAATCCCCAAGCGCGGTTTCCAAGTCCGTCTGAATTTCGCGCAAATCCCTCTCGGACGAAGCGACAACAACGAAATCAAGCGAAGACGCATCGAATTTCTGCGTTTCCCTCGAATAACGCCCTGTCGAGTTGTACTGCATCGCGCCCAGAACCTTGCCGCAGACGCCCTCTATGACGGAAGCGGCGAAGAAACCTGCCGAAGAGCCTTGAAAGCCTTCAAGGGAGATTGATTTCGACGAGGTCGAGACGACATTTTTCACAATCTCGTCGAATTTTTTCCAATTGTGCGTGATAGAATTTGAATAATTTGATAATAATGATTTCATAAATATTTCCGATAATTGTATATAAGGGTTCGAATAATCACTATTAAAAGAACCCTTTGGGAGAACAATTTTGAAACGAGTTTTAGTCGCAATTATATCTTCTTTGGCGTTATTTGCACAGTTTGCAACAGCAGAACAGCAATCAAGCCAGGATTTCTCAAAAGCAGCAGTTGTAATCAAGACTTTCGACAGAACCATGTACTATCCGAACACGGCGTCGAACAACCCTATCAACGTGACAGTCTCCATAACGAACAACGGCTCCGACACGTTGAGGTTCAAGCTTGCGGATGAAAGAATGTTCAGTATCGACTTCAGCGCGAACGACATCAAGAACACTAAAGTCAAGCCGACGCAGTACCTCACGGAGCGCCGCTCATCAAAAAATTCAATCTACTACAGGGACATAACGATAGAATCAGGAGAGACGTACTCATTCGTGGAGAACGTGAAGAACTACATCGACTTCGAAACTCCATCAATCTACTACCTCCAGCTCGACTTCTATCCAGACCTCTACAAATCAAAGAACGTAAAGATAACGTCGAACAGGCTCAGCCTCGACATCAGGCCAGCTCCGATAGTTTCTACGGCAAGCGCACTTCCAGTCGAGAACGAGACTGAATCGGTGCTCAAGCCGGAAGCGATTTCGCCGGACAAGGTCGTCGAGCAGACAATCATCGCCCGCCAGAAATCACTTTGGAACCAGTTCTTCCTTTATATGGACCTTGAGGAAATGCTCAAGAGGAACAGCGAGACCGCAAGAAGATACAGAAACGCGGGAGCCGATGAAAGAAGGAGAATGCTCGACGCATACAAGGCAGACTTGATGCAGGAGAAAATCGACCACGATGTCGTTACCCGCCCTTCAAAATTCGTAATCGAAAAGACAGCTTATTCACAGACTGACGGAACCGTCACTGTAAAGGAATGGTTCAAATACCCGAACTTCACCGAAGTCAAGCGTTATGTGTACAACATCCGCCAGAGGGACGGAATCTGGCAAATCTACAACTACACAGTGACGAACATCGGAACAGAGTAAAAAAAGCGGAAAATAAGAAAACAAAAAG
>CAMHLH010000213.1 GCA_946185925.1 uncultured Treponema sp. | reverse complement strand
ACTGCGGCTCTTTATTCCGACAGTTTCGAGCATGGAACTTCTTGAAAAAATCATCTTGAGCACGGAAAAAACAAGCACGGACCGCGCGAGAATCCTAATCGGAGCGTACGGAAAGGGAAAAAGCCACATTGTCCTCACGATTCTTTCTATATTAAAGCATCACGAGCCAATGTCGGACTTCGTTCATCTAGTCGAAAAACTTTCGGAGAATCCAAAACTAAATCAGCTTGTCCAGAACTACTACGAGAGCGGGAAAAAACTCCTTCCGGTTTTGGTCACAGGAAACGGAACCAGCTTGGGCCAGTCGTTTCTGCTTTCTCTCAAGAACACTCTGAGCGAGAACGGACTCTCCGATTTCCTGCCGGACACCAACTACAAGGCCGCAGTCAACGCGATAAAAAAATGGCAGGCCGATTATCCCGCCACCTTGAAAAGGTTTGAGGAACTCGCAGGGCAGAGCGCCGCCGATTTTGTCTCAAAACTTGAAGACTTCAATCTTGAATCCTACAAGAAATTCGAATCTCTCTATCCGTCGCTCACGGCAGGAAGCGTCTTCAATCCGTTTTTGGGGTTCGACGTGCCGCTTTTGTACGAAAGCGTCGCAAAGGAGCTTCGCCGGCAAAACTTGTACGACGGACTTTATGTGGTCTACGACGAGTTCTCAAAGTATCTTGAGTCGAACATCGAGAGCGCGAGCGTGAGCGACACCAAGATGCTCCAGGACTTCGCGGAAAAAGCCTGCCGCTCTGCCGAGAATCAGCTTCATCTGCTTTTGATTTCCCACAAGGAAATCGCGAACTACATAGACAGGCTTCCGAAGCAGAAGACGGACGGCTGGCGTGGAATCAGCGAAAGGTTCGAGCATGTCCTTTTGAACAACAATTTCTCCCAGGTCTACGAGATTATCTCGACGGTCATTCAAAAAGAGCCGATTCCGTGGCGGAATTTTCTGCGCGACCATAATGAAGAATTTTCTGAGCTTGAAGAAAACTACAAGAAACACGAACTTTTCAATGAACTTGGCGCGTCTTCCGTCGGAACTCTCATAAAGCGGACTTTCCCTTTGCATCCGGTAAGCGCGTTTGTTCTGCCGCGGCTTTCGGAGCGCATTGCGCAGAACGAGCGGACGCTTTTTACATTTTTGTCGGCGGACACGGAGGCGACCCTTCCGTCGTTCCTGAAAACTTTCGACGACAGCGCGTTCAGCCTTGTGACTCCGGATTTGATTTTCGACTATTTCGAGCCTCTTTTGAAAAAGGAAGTTTACTCGGGCGAGCTGCACGAAATCTATCACCTCACGGGCGTTATCCTTGAAAAACGGAAAAACTTTCGAGCTTGAGCGGAAAATCGTAAAGACAATCTCGCTGATTTACATTCTCTCCCAGTTCGAGCGGCTGAAACCCGTGGCGGAGGAAATCGTCAGGATTTACAGCTATTCGTATCCGAAAGAAGAGATTGAAAAGGCCCTCAAGAATCTGATTGAGAACGAATTCGTGATTTATCTCCGGCAGAGCAACTCATACTTGAAACTCAAAGAAACGAGCGGAGTGGACATCGCGAAGACGATTCACGATGAAATCGAGCGCGGAAAGAAGGCTTTCGATTTGTGCTCTGTCCTGAACGCGAGCAACGGCGAGCGGTATTTCTATCCCTACCGCTACAACGACCAGAAAGAAATGACCAGGTTCTTCGAGTTTGACTTTGTTGATTGTGGAAAAATCAACGATGCTTCAATCGAGGGCGGCGCAGGCGACGGAAAAATCATCGCCGTAGTCTGCAAGAATCAAGAAGAGGCGGATGCTTGCGCCGGAAAGATTCTCGAATTTTCAAAAGGAAAGAGACTGTCCGTGTTCTGCGTCCTTAAGGCGCATGTGGACATGGAAAAATCGGCAGCGAGCCTCGACGCCATTTCCGAGCTTGTGAAAAAGGCCGGAAACGATGAAATCCTCTCTTCTGAATACCGTGTTGTCATGGAAGACGTCTCTGAAATCGTCGCAGGCTACATCAAAAAATACACCCGTCCGGAAAACGGCTTCTGCTCATATTTCCACGACGGAAAGGAAATCAAGCTGAACCGTCGCTCCGAATTGACTGAAAAACTTTCGGACATCTGCGAAAGCGTCTTCGACAAGAGCCCAATCGTGAACAACGAGGCAATCAACAAAAACGAAATCACGCAGATGGCGTTCAACAGCAGGCGGAAAATCCTTGCGGGACTTTTGCGAAATCCCCTTGAAAAAAATCTCGGGCTTGCAGGCTGCGGCCAGGACGTGGCGATTATGAGAAGCTGCCTTCTGCACACGGGCCTTCTGAAGCAGGACGATTCAGCTTCGGATTTTGCGGAGCTGGATTTCTCAACCGGCGATGACAAATACCAGTTGAGACCGATGCTTGAGTCGATTGAGAATTTTGTGCGCGATGCCTCCGTTGGAAGAAAGTCATTCTCCGAACTTTATGAAAAACTCACATCCCCAAAATTCGGAATCGGAGCGCGGAGGGGAATCATTCCGATTTACGTCGCGGCGGTTTTCGGGCGGATTAAGAACCAGCTGGTCTTCTACCACGGAGACAGGCAAGTTCCAGTCAATGCGGACAGCCTCGCGCTTCTGAACGAGCGCCCGGATGATTTTTCGCTTTTGAACTTCAACCTTGACGAGAAAAACAGGAACTATCTTTCTGAACTGAAAAACATTTTCTCTTCCAAGACCGACACCGCCGAAGAAATCGCTTTTTCAATCCAGAACTGGTACCTCTCCCTCCCAAAATATTCAAGGGAGGCGAAGACTGAATATTCAAATTTCCTCAAGACGCTGAAAAACGGAAGCGGAGCGCAGGAGCTTCTCTTTACGAAATTTCCTGCGGTTTTCGGAAAATCGTCCTGCGACCGGGAATGCGCTGGACAGATAGAAAAGGCAAAATCATTCTACGACAAGCTGATTTTTGAGCTGAAAAACAAGCTTTCCGGATGGATTTTTGAAAAATTCGGAACTTCCGACTTGAAAAACTGGCTAAAAACTCTTCCAGAAGAAGCGATGGACCATCTCTTTGCGGACGGAACTGAACGCTTCCTGAGCGCCATAAAAAATTCAAATGAATATGCCGGCGACTTCATGGAAGAACTTGCGGTTGCCGCCACCGGCCTGCGCCTTTCAGACTGGGGAGAGAGCACAAAGGAGCTTTTCTTCGAAAGAATCAGCGCATGGAAAGATACGGCGCAGGCTTTCGCCCATGAAAAGACGGTCTCCGGTCAGGATGAAACTTTTGCGAATGTGCCTGGCGGAAAAACTTATTCAATATCCTTCCCGGATTCAAGCGGAAAAATCGTCACAAGGAATTTTGATAAAGTCGCGGAATCCGTTCGGGCAAAGCTTTTGTTCAACAAACTGACCGACGCGCTTGAAACGATGGGAAAATCAATGAGCGAAGCCGAAAAACGGCAGGTTCTGATGAACGTGCTTCAAAAAATGTGCGGAGGAAACGACTGATGGCATACTTCGACAACGCCGCCACGACTTTTCCAAAGCCTCAAGTAGTCTACGACTTCATGGACTCTTTCTACCGCGAGCGCGGCGGAAACGCGGGCAGGGGAAGCCACGCGCTTTCTTTGAGCGCGGGGAAACTGATTGCGGAAACCCGAACGCGCCTGCAAAAGATTCTGCACTGCCAGAACAAGGAGATTGTTTTTACACCGACGGCGACAATCGCATTGAACATGATTCTGCAGGGGCTGCTTGCTTCGACTCCGCTTGCTTCGACTCCGCTCAGCAACCGGGGCAGAACTGAGGTCGGTGAGCGAAGTCGAACCGTCTACATCTCGCCCTTCGAGCACAACGCCGTCACAAGAGTGCTCCATCATTTTGAGCAGAATGGAAGCATAAAAGTGAATGTCTTGCCAATTCAAAGCAACCTTTCCTACGACCTCGCCGAAATCGAGAGCCTCTTCAAAAAAGAAAAGCCCGACTTGCTCGTGACGAGCCACGCAAGCAACGTGGTGGGGCTTGTTCAGCCCGCGGAAAAATTGTGCGCCCTTGCGAAAAAGTTTGGCTGCGTGACCGTGCTCGACATGGCGCAGACGGCAGGACTTGTTGATTTGAACGTCGGCCTTGAGACAATCGACTTTGCGGTCTTCGCCGGCCACAAGACGCTTTACGGCCCCACGGGAATCAGCGGTTTCGCCATGAAGGCGGGCTTTGACCTTCCTCCGGTGTTGTTCGGCGGAACCGGCTATGAAAGCGCGAACCAGGAAATGCCGCGCGACGTTCCGCAGCGTTACGAGATGGGAACCCTGAACATCTCTGGAATCGCGGGCTTGTACGCGGCGACGGAATGGATTTTGGAAACCGGCATTGAATCAATCTGGATGAAGGAACAGGAGCACAGAAAACGCCTGATTGAGATTTTGGGAAAATACGATTTTGTGAAGGTTGTTGGTTCGACTGCGCTCACCAACCACGAAGAATTTCAACATGTCGGTATTGTCTCATGCTTGATAGAAGGGCTTCCAAGCGACACAGCGGCAAGCGTTTTTTCCGAGCGGAACATCGCCGTCCGGTCAGGCTTGCAGTGCGCGCCGCTCGCCCACA
>CAMHLH010000212.1 GCA_946185925.1 uncultured Treponema sp. | reverse complement strand
GCCAGTATTTCAGGCTCTCACCGGAGATTCTGGCTGCGTTCGCCTCTTTCGTGGGCGGAAACCCGAAGCTCTGCAAGGCCGACGGCAGCTTCAAGAAAAAGACAGCGGAGACATTAGACGAAATGTTCAACGGCTGCCAGGACGAACTCCTGCTCGTGAAGAACGCGTTCGAGAACCTTTCGATAATCATCGAGGACGAGAAGGGAAAATCGACAATTGACAGGGCGCGGCTGACCTCGTTCGCAAAACTCCCGGAAAGCGTGCAGTACGCCTACATCGCCGTAGCCTCGCAGGGGCGGTTCTCAAGGGCGTCGCTCACGGAACAGGCGAAGCTCCTCTCGGAGGCGATTCTGAACATCCCAAAAAGCGGCTACACCAGGGAGAATCTTCTGCGCTCGGCGTTCATCAAGTCCGGAAAGAAAAAGGACAACGTGGGAGAAGCGGCGTTCGGCGGCCGAGGCAGGTTCGCGAGCATATTGATGAAGGCGAAGGCAAGGGAAGCAGAAGAGGAAAACGGAAGCTCCATCAAAGACGACGACAGCATATTCGCCATAATGGACAGGCTCATCGACGCGGCACAGACGCTCGGACTCTTGAGGATAAAGGGAATCGAAAAAGGCGGAATAGACGTGCTTGAAGCCGGCTGCGGTTTCAGAGAGGGCTTTTCAGAGAATCGGACGGCGGACGAAAAGGACAGGAAAGTCCTGAACATAGACGCGGCCTACAACGTCCTTCTCTTCCCCGGCCTCTCGCTTGAGACACTGGTCCCGCTCATGGGCGTCCTCGACATAAAGAAGTTCGACACGGCGGTCTCGTTCGAACTGACGAAAAAATCCATAATGCGGGGATTCGACTCCGGCATGGACGAAAAGGACATCGCGTCCCTTCTGCAAAGGCACTGCGTCCACGAGCTTCCACAGAACCTGCTGGTCGCAATCGACGAGTGGAAGAAAAGCTATTCGTCGGTCTCAATCTACAAGGGCTACATCCTGAAAGTCTCCGCGGACAGCACGGCGCTTTCAGAGAAGAACCCGAACCTCGCCAAGCACATAGTCGAAGTCCTCGCCCCAGGCATCTTCCTTTTGGACGTGGAGAGCGACGAAGAGGCGAAGAGCATCCTGGAATCGAGCGGCAAGGACTATGTGGGAAAGATACGGAGCGCGGAAACAAAAAGGGCGGCCGAAGAATTTCCAGCGATGAGAGTGGAAGGCAGAGGAGAACTTGACGGAGAAGACGACGCCGGCGAAAGCGGAATCCTCACATCGGACGACGAGAGGAAAGCGCACTTCGACAAGCTCAGGAACGCGCTATCGTCGATGAAAGAGCGCGGGGAACTGACGCAGGAGGAGTACGAGTGCCTTCTCTTCCGCGTGAACAGGAAAATCGTGCTCGACGAATCCCAGCTCAAAAAAGAGAGCGTCAAATTCGCAAAGCTTGAGGCGACCGGCATGGACTTCCCCGGCAAAGTCCACATAATCGAGCAGGCGGTGACTGACAGAAGCATGATAGAAATCACTTTCATGTCGAGCGAAAATCCGAATGGCGTGCTTGCGACCGGCATTCCAGTCTCAACAGAAAAATCCGACGACGACGTGAGCGTTACCATGAAGATGAACGGCACGAGCGTGATGAAGACATTCTCCATAAGCCAGGCGAGCAAGGTCAGGCGGGTCTACAGCTCGGCGTTCTCGTGAGGGAAAATGGCGAAGACAATCGACTCAATTGTTTATTCAGACGACATGAATGAAGTTCTGGGAGTTGAAAGCAAAAACATGAAGACCGCCCGCATTGCCGACGGCGTTCACACAATCGGCATAAACGCGTTCGCTTCTTGCACCCAACTTGAAGAGATTTTTCTTCCGAGCGGACTTTCCCGTGTGAAAATGAGAGCGTTCGCGAACTGCGCATCGCTTTTGAAAGTGCACCTTGCCGACGACATGACGTACTTGAAGGCGACTTGGTTCAAGGACCTGCCAAAGCAGTATGAACTCATCTGCAATGAGAAAAGCGAAACGTTCAAGATAATCAAGCGAAGCATGAAGCTAAAAGCGCACGTCAGGTCACTCGCCCTGTCATATGCGAAAAGCGAAAAGATAAAGCAGGTGCAAAGCGCAAGCATTGACGCCCTTCTTTCTTCTTTGCTTTCAAAAGTCGAAGGCTCGTTTTATGAGATTTTGTCCGCCCGAAAGACAGCGATTGTCGTTCTCGTTCAGATTGGAAAAAACTGCGGTTCGTTCAGGTTCGGCACGGACAGTTCAAAATGGCTTTCAAAAATCCAGAAAATCATCGAAATCCTGGGCGACCAAGAAAAAGAGGGCGCAGAGATTTACAAGGAACTGAAAGAGAGCAAACTTACCCTATCGGAGTTGACCTCGGCGGGATATGTTTACACAAGCGCGGACGCTTCTGGCAATTTCAATCTGTTCATGAGAGGAACGCTGAAAGGAGCTTTGAAGGTCACAGGAAGCAACACTTTTTCGATATTCGGAGCGCGCTCAATCGGCTACAACGCCTCCTCCTGCGTTCGGGAATTTTCGTCGGTCGTGCTTGGTGCAGGGCTTGAAAAAATTGAGGCGACAGCGTTTCAGAGTTGCCTAAAACTGTCGTCAATCACCATTCCTGAAGGCGTGAGAGTAATCGATTTCGCATCCTTTGCGGCATGCACTTCTCTCACGTCGATTTCCCTGCCCGAAAGCGTGGAGGTGATAGCAGCTTATGCTTTCCAGTTTTGCTCGTCGCTTTCCTCGATTAACATTCCAAAAGCGATAAAGAGAATCGGTGGAAATGCATTCCAAGACACAAACATCGCGAATCTCGGCGCTCCAATCCACTTCCAAAACGATGACGGCGATATCGTAGAGTTCACGATAAAGGACTCTCTCGCGGTTGAGAACAAGACTCTTGTTTACGCAACCACAAATATCCGGGAACTTGTCGTTCCAAGCGGCATCGAGGCAATCGCGAGCTTCGCTTTCCGGAACTGCAAGTCCTTGGAGCGCGCAAGGATTTGTGAAGGCGTCAAGAAAATCGGGAGTGGCGCGTTTGAGGGCTGCACGAACCTGAGGGAAGTATCGCTTCCTGATTCCATTGAACAAATCGAAGATTTCATTTTTGACGACACAGCGATTGTCAATCTTGGAAAAACGTATCGCGTCAAGTCCGCAAAAATCAGAAACAAAGGCAGAGTCGTGGACTTTACGATAAGAGACGGCTTTGCGATGCAGGACGACAAGCTCGCCTACGTTGCCTTCAACAAGTGGAATCTCTTGCTTTGTGAGGAGACTTTCGTCATCAAAGACTTTGTGAAGCATATCGGCTCTCTTGGAGGTTCGTGCAAGACAATCACGAGCCTGTTTATTCCCGCAAGCGTCGTGTCAATCGATTTCGGCGCGCTCAGAGAATGCAGAATCCTTTTCACAATCAAATACGGCGGAACAATGGCGCAGTGGAAGGCAATCGAAAAAGAAGACGGCTGGAATTTGGACGTGAACGCAAAGAGCGTCAAATGCACAGACGGCGACGTTGAATTTTAGCCCCCGCCATTCCGAACTCGTTTCGAAATCCGCTGAATTAAAGTAGATGTTGAAACAAGTTCAACATGACAAAGAATGGAGAATTGAAAGATGTGCTTCGACTTACCTCGACTCCGCTCGGTAACCGTCGCTCAGCAACCATGCTTGTTCATTGAGCGTAGTCGAAATGTGTTCATTGAGCGGAGCCGAAATGCAGTCATTGAGCGAAGTCGAAATGCGGTCATTGAGCGAAGTCGAAATGAACAAAATAAAAATAAATACGGAGAGAGAAACGGACTATGAAAGGCTATATGTACATATTAAAATGTGCAAATGGAAGTTATTATACGGGGAGTACAATTGATTTGGAACGACGTTTGGAGCAACATAAAAACGGAGAAGGTGCAAATTTCACAAGGAAGCATTTGCCCGTGGAACTTGTTTATGTTGAAGAGTTTTCGAAAATAGAAGATGCGTTTTATCGTGAAAAACAAATACAAGGTTGGTCGAGAAAGAAAAAAGAAGCGTTAATAGCAGGAAATTTTGACAAACTGCATGAATTGGCAGAATGCAAGAATGAAACCAAATCAGTTGCTTCGGCTCCCTTCGACTTCGCTCAGGGAACAGCTCAGCAACCAGCTTGTTCATTGAGCGACAGTCGAATCGTGGTCGGTGAGCGGAGTCGAACCGACACTGTGGATTGAGGATTGTCACACGGATTCGAGCTTGCTAACGCAATCTCTTTAAACAGGAGGAAATGAAAGATGAATAATGAAAATTGGAAGACAGTAAGGCTTGGCGATGTGTGTGAAAAACAAGCAGAAGAAACGCTTTTTAAAAATATAGCAAAATTGATTGAGGACAGTCGAAAACAAGTTGCAAAAGCTGTCAATACTGCTATGGTCTACACTTATTACAGGGTTGGGCAGTACATCGTTGAATATGAACAGAACGGAAGAAACCGAGCCGGATACGGAAAGGAAACTTTGAAAAATCTTTCGGCTCAGCTTACTGATGTATACGGAAAAGGTTGGTCTTACGAAACTCTAGCGAAATGCCGTAAGTTTTATGT
>CAMHLH010000211.1 GCA_946185925.1 uncultured Treponema sp. | reverse complement strand
CCGTAGACGCTAGACGAGGACGCGTAGACGAGGTGCTCGACAGGATGATGGCGGCAAAGCTCAAGAATCGTGTAGAAGCCGAGCACGTTCGAATGTATGTAGGCGTCGGGATTTTCGATTGAATAGCGCACTCCGGCTTGGGCCGCAAGGTTCACGACCACGGAAATCTTGTTCTCGGAGAAGATTCTCTCCATAGCGGCCCTGTCGGCGATATCCGCTTTGACGAAGCTGAACCGTCCGCCAAAAGCGGAGAGCATCTCCAGCCTCTCCTCCTTCAACGAAACATCGTAATAATCGGTCAGGCAGTCGACACCGATGACAAAGCAGTTTTTTGTCGACTCGATAATCCTCTTTGAAAGAAAGCTTCCAATAAATCCTGCGGCTCCAGTGACAAGCACGGTCTTGTTTTCAAAATCAATTTTACTCATAGACTATAAATCTATCACAAGAAGCAAATTCCTCAAGCCTTGTCGATTTTTTCCATTCTGATTAGACTATGCGAAAAACGGAGGCACCATGAAAATCGCAGTCGCGGGAACAGGATATGTGGGATTGTCAAACGCAATTCTTTTGGCTCAGCACAACGAAGTCTATGCGGTGGACATCGTCCAGGAAAAAGTCGATTTGATAAACAACAAAAAATCTCCAATCATCGACAAGGAAATCGAAGAATATCTGGCCGAAAAGAAGCTAAACTTGAAGGCTACGACCGACGCAATCGAAGCGTACAAAGACGCGGACTTCATCATCATTTCCACACCGACGAACTACGACCCGGAAAAGAACTACTTCGACACCTCAAGCGTTGAATCGGTAATGGAGCTTGTGAAAAAATCAGGCACGGACGCGACGGTAGTCATAAAATCCACAGTACCCGTAGGCTATACGGAAAAGCTCCGCGCAGAGACCGGCTACAGCAGGACGCTCTTCTCGCCGGAATTCCTTCGGGAAGGGCACGCGCTATACGACAACCTCTATCCGAGCAGAATCGTCGTAAGCTATCCGAAAAACGGGCCGGAACTAAAAGCGCAGGCGGAAAGTTTCGCATCCCTTTTAAAGGAAGGCGCGATAAAGGAAGACATCGAGGTTCTGTTTCCAAACTGCACGGAAGCGGAGGCAATCAAGCTCTTCGCGAACACTTACCTTGCGCTCCGTGTCGCCTTCTTCAACGAACTTGACACTTACGCGGAAGTCAGAAACCTGAACACGCAGTCGATAATCAAGGGAATCTGCCTGGATCCGAGAATCGGGGACTTCTACAACAACCCGAGTTTCGGCTACGGCGGATACTGCCTGCCAAAGGACACAAAGCAGCTTCTGGCGAACTACAGGGACGTGCCGCAGAACCTGATTCAGGCGATAGTGGAGTCGAACACGACGAGGAAGGACTTCATCGCGGACACAATCATCGCCAAACGGCCGAAGACCGTCGGCGTCTTCCGACTCACGATGAAAGCGAACAGCGACAACTTCCGACAAAGCTCAATCCAGGGCGTGATGAAGAGAATCAAGGCGAAGGGCATTCCCGTGGTCGTCTACGAGCCGACATACAAGGGTGAAAGCTTCTTCAACTCCAAAGTCACAAAAGACCTTGAAGAGTTCAAGAAAGAATGCGACGTAATAATCGCGAACCGCTACTCCGACGAACTTTCCGACGTGAAAGAGAAAATCTTCACGAGGGACCTCTTCTCCAGGGATTAGCCTCCAGATTGCAAAACAGAGGTCGACAAGGAAGCAGTTTTCAATACTGCGCGTACATAAATCCCGCATCGCCTGCGCTGAAGCTGAAGCTCAGGATTATCAGGAGCAGCGGCACATAGTAGCAGAGCCAGCGCACGGCGATGTTCCTTTTCTGGATGGACGCATACACGTCAACCTTGTTTTCCTTCAAAAGACTCACCACAAAAACAATCATGCACCCCAAAGCAATCAGCACAATGTGGCTCTGGAAATCCGAGATGTTGCCCAAGATTTGGTTCATGTAGTCCTTCGAGGCGAGAACAAGCGGATTGCCGAACCGAGTGAATGAATTTCTGAGGTAGGCGAAGGACTTCGGCACATCAACGATTCTGTCAAAATACCAGCCAATGTTCACGATGACGAATGTGCGAACGATTTGAAAAAGACGCCAGCCTCGACTTTTTGCATTCACATGGAATTTTTCGTTCACCTTCTCGAAAAGGGGCTTAAAAATGTCGCTCAAGGCAATCACGAGTCCGTTGTACAAACCCCAGACAAAAAAGTGCAGTTCAGGCCCATGCCAAATGCCGACCAGCATGAAGACCAAAATGTTCGCTATGCAAGCGGGGAGCGTTCTGCCGAAGTGCTTTCCGAACCGGGAGGTGCACCACTTGCCAAGATTCTGCGTGATTCTTGTCAGCGCGAAGGGATAGAAGACGTAGTCGCGCATCCACTGTCCGAGACTGATGTGCCAGCGCTGCCAGAAATTCGCAAGGCTTGTCGAAAAATACGGCTGCTTGAAATTCTGCGCCATCTTTACGCCGAACAGTTCCGCGATTCCAAGCACCATGTCCGTACCGCCTGAAAAATCCGCATACTGATAGGCCGAGTACATCAAGATTCCAGCCACAAGCACGCAGCCCGGATAATCAGTGTAAACGCCGTCAAAAATAGTGCCCACATGATTCACCAGCAAATCAGCGACAAGGTATTTTTTCAGCGCGCCGTAGAGAATCAGCATGACACCGTGCTTGATATTCTCAAAGTCAAACACGCGCTCCGCCTTTAGCTGGACGCCTGTCTGGTTGTAGCGGTTTATCGGCCCCAAAACAAGCTGTGGAAAAAACGACACGAAGACGAAGTATTTGAAGAAATTATGCTCGCGCTCGTATTTTCCGTTGTAGATGTCCATGAAGTATCCGATTGACGAGAGCGTATAGTAGGAAATGCCGAGGGGAAGAAGGAGAGTCTTTGAACCGACAAGGACGCGCCAGTATTTGAGATAGAAGAGGACTCCCACGTTCAGCACGAGCATTCCGAGCAGAACGAGCCGTTTTCTCGTCTGAACCCGTTTTTTCTCAATCTTGAAGTCGTCCTTTGGAAGTTCAGCTTTTTTCGACTTGAGGGCGACATTGAAATCGGAAATGAATTTCGCTCCGAAGAAGGTAACCAGGGAACTAAAGAGAATGAACGCCAGATTTCCAACACCACTGCAGGCATAAAAAACAGTGTTGGCGAGCAAAAGCACAATCCACTGGAAACGCTTTGGAGCCAAATAATAGAAAAGAAGAGAAATCAAAAGAAAAATAGCGAATGTGAAAGAAAGAAAATTCATTGTCTGCCCCTGCCCTAGAACGCCGCGAAATTTTCCATGCAGTCGTTCTGTTTGATGCCGTCAAGATAACTTACGACACGGATTTTGCCGGATTTTCCCAAAGGGAGGTTGACGGTCGTGCTTCCAGAATCTTTCGCAAGAACTGTCTCCTCGCCGCCCGATATCGCGTACACATCGTAGGTGATGCGACTGCTGTCCTCAAGGTTCGTCACGGGCGTGATTTCAAGCGTCTTCTTGTCCCCGCTTTCAATCATGTACAGTCCGAAAACCCTGTCGCCGACATCTTTCATTTTCTCCGCATAGGACGGATAAAAGCACTTCTCAATCACATTCTCTTCCTTATATTTTTCCGAAAAGAAATCGCAGAATACGTCCGTCCATTTGTACACGCCCTTTTTACTGAGATGGTTGTCGTCGTGATAGTCGGAATCAGAAAGAGAAAGCAGTTCGGGCTTCGCAAGGTTGAAATCATAATAGGCAAAACCATGCTCGTTGATGAAACTCTTGCAGAAAGCATAGTACGAATCATAGTTTCCCTTTTGGTTCAGGTAAAAATCGCTGTTCGGCATGGCGTAGAAAATCAATTCGACACCATTTTCCCGGCAAAGCGATATGATTTTTTCGACAGTGCTCTTCCAGTCATCGCTCACCCGCTCAACGGGGATTGCCGACTCCAGTTTGCAGTCAGAAAAACCGCCATCGGGGATTTCCTCAAAATCAAGGACACAGCCACGCCCGGCATATTCGGAACCGTCATCGTGGTACGAATACTCAAAATAGCTTCCGTCCGCGACAGAAGCCAGCTTCCGCGCGATTTTCTTCGGATTCAGAGTTATAAGCTTGTCCTTGCCGATTGGAAGGAAGGAATTCAAATAATGGCTAGGCGCGGAACAATGAAGCAGAAAATCATATTTCACGCCAAAATCACGCAGGTTCTCGCTTACGATGTACTCGGACGTCAAGCCGGTGCGCTCAGAAAAAGCAGGGGCACAAGCAACAGCAAAATCAAGCTCCAGAAAGACTTTCTCTATTTTGTAGAGCTTCAACGCCTGTCGCAAAATCGCGTAAGTTCCATCAATTTTTTGGGAAGGAGTCCCTGTATTGAAGACGCTTTTTCCGAAACGCCCGCCCGCGGTGTTGGCTTCCACACCGTGAGAAACGTGGGAAGCGCCGCATATCAAGTAGTCGATTCTCTCCTGCGCGTAAAACTCATGGAAAAGGGCCCGTGCATACGAATTCGAATCGTCTCGGAAAAAGAACGACGCGCACACTGAAATCAAAAAAAAGAACACAAAG
>CAMHLH010000210.1 GCA_946185925.1 uncultured Treponema sp. | reverse complement strand
CTTTTTAACAAGTTCCTCTTTTCCCAAAGCACTTACCATAACAACCTTTGCATTTTTATCGAAGGCCATAATCTGTGTAAGAGCTTCAATACCATCCATACGAGGCATTGTAATATCCATAGTGACCAAATCGACATTAGGGCAGAGATCCTTGTACTTATCAACTCCGTCTTTTCCATCAACAGCGGTCGCTACAACTTCGTAACCTTCACTTGTAAGAATCTGACCAAGCTGTTTCGCAACGAACATAGAATCGTCAACGACCAGAACACGGATTTTTCGTCCGTCTGCAGTAATTCCTTCTGGCGGACGCTCATTGATTGAAGGGAAATCTCCTTTTGTTTTCATTTCGACACTCCTTGTTATACGCGTTCGCGAATTGCGACGTTTACTTCAATTTTACCACAATCTGTAATAAGAGGAACAATCAATGCCTCGACATTGCTTGTACTACCACCCATCGCAGCAATTTCCATCTTTTCACCCGCGAACAAAGCCGGCGGTGTGAGATCAAACTTGAACCCCTGCTCGTGCAGTTTTGTAACAGCCTGTGCAGTTATAAGATTGGCAAGTTCGCTAATCGTAGCTTTTGCCATGTCATCGAATTCCGTGAATTTCTCACCGAAGTTCATGGCAGAAGCGATATTCAAAGCCGTCTCCAAAGTCATATCGAAAAGAACACGTCCCTCAACATCACCTGCAAGACCAACAAACGCTGCAACACCCATCACAGGCATCGCTGTAGATTTTAGATACAAATCGCCACGTGTAACTGTAGCACCATTGAGAACTTCTTTCAAAACCTGATATGAAGTTTCAACAAATGGGTTAATATACTCTACTCTCATGGGCTTCTACTCCTGTATTATATATTTTATTTTTTATTGAAAACAGTGACAGAACCAACAGCCTGGCCCGACCATTTTCCAGAAGAATCAAGATTTGAAAGAACCTCGTTTTGTCCAACAATCGCGATTCCATTGCCCTTGAGTTTTTCACCGAAATCGTCAGCAAGCTTTTTCTGAACATCAGGCGCAAGGAACGAAAGAACATCGCGGGCCAACACAATGTCGACAGGCGGAAGCGCATTTGTGTTAGAGCAATCGTGGTACTCGAACATTATGCTGTCCTTTATCTCCGGCGCGAATGTGTATTCCCCAGATGCCTTTTTAGAAAGATACGGAGAATACCAATCAGTCGCAATGTCAGCTGGAACCGCAAGAATTGTAGCGTTGGAAATGCTCAACAAATCAATCTCGTGCGCATATATCTTTATTTTAGCATCTGGATAGCGTTTTTTCAAAATACAAGCGAACGAATATGTCTCGTATCCCTTTCCACAACCAAGATTCCATACAACAATCTGTTTGGCGGAATTATCAGGAAGAGCCTTGAACACAGCGTCAGCGTAGTCCTTTTTCCACCATGTACCAGAGCAAGGAGAATAGAACCCCTTCAAGAAAGCATCGGCATCATCTGCCGTCTGCAACTGGGTCTTATCCTTCCCTCTTTCACTTTCCCAATCAGAGTAGCGACTTTCCACCCATTTATCATTAAGACCGGTGACATTGAATTTCTTCATTGAAGCCAATCCACTTACGATGAATGAATAGTCAACCTTCTCTTTTTTAGGCTCCGGCTTAGGCTCAGTCTTTACAGGAGCCGCAGGAGCTTTTGTCTCCGCCTTTGACTCAGCGATTTTCTGAGCAGCCGACTTCTGAGTAGTCTGGACAGCGATTTTTGAAGCGACCTCTTTCGGTGCAACCTCTGTTGTCGCCGCTTCGGCACTTTCTTGCTTCGAACCAAATATTCTTTCAATATCGAGCAGGATGTAGAGTCTGTTATTAACTTCGACAACGCCCTGAATATACTTTATGTTGATATCTCCGAAGAGCGGATGAGGAGGATTTATAGTAGACTTCTGAATTCCGACAACCTTGTCGATATCATCGACAACGACTCCAAAAATCTGATCCCCGACCGAAACGATGAGCATATTCTCAATCGCATCGTATTCGCGCTCTGGCACTTCAATATTGAAGAACAAGCGCAAATCCACAATCGGAATAATCTCGCCGCGGAGATTGTAGACACCAAGAACGAAAGGAAGCGCATTAGGGACATATGTGAAACGCCCAGCCTTTGCGATTTCCTTTACCTTCATGATATCGATGGCATAATCCTTTCCAGCGAGCGAAAAAGTGACCATCTTATAGTCAATTATCGTAGTAGCAAGATTGTCAATCTTATCTCCAGCGGCATCTGGACCGGCAAGACTCTGTAGACTTCCAAGACTTTCCTTCAAAACAGCGTTTATTGAAGGTTTTGTATTTGTATTTTCTGCCATACCTTTCTCCTGTACCCCAGACTAATCCGCCAAACTGTTTTCCTGACGTGCCTCTTTCTCCTGTCGAACACCAAGTTCAAGGAGCTGATTGACATCGATGATGAGGGAAACAGAGCCGTCTCCAAGAATAGAGGCACCAGCGATTCCTGGCGACTGGGTAAACTGATCGCGAAGAGGCTTGATAACGACGTCTTCCTCTCCAATCAAATTATCGACCATGATACCGATTTTCTTTTCTTGAGAACCGACTATTACAACAAAGCAATACTCGCCTTCTTCATTTGTCTTTATATTGAACAAGCGGCTGAGTCTAAGAACACTTATGACTTCGTTTCTCACATTCAAGACTTCATAGTTGTCGATTGTGTTTATCTCCGACTTCTTCACGCGGACACTTTCAATGACCGACGCGATTGGAATCGAGTAGACCTCGCGGCCGACACGAACCAAAAGTCCCTGAATGATAGCCAACGTCAAAGGCAACCTGATGCTGAATTTAGAGCCCTTGCCCTTCTCCGTCGTGACATTGACGGTACCATTGAGCTTGTCAATCATGTTCTTGACGACATCGAGTCCTACACCACGACCGGAAACATTCGTGATTTTCTCAGCCGTAGAGAAGCCCGGCATGAAGATAAGCTGAGCGGCTTCCTGATCGTTCAAAACCTTGTTCGGATGTATCAAGCCTCTCTGAACGGCCTTCGCCTTTACCTTCTCGACATCGATACCGCCACCATCGTCGACGACATCGATGATAATCATGTTGCCTTCGTTTGCGGCCTTCAAAAGAACTGTTCCTGTTTCATCCTTTCCAGCCGCCTTTCTCTTGTCAGGAGACTCAATACCGTGGTCGACGGAATTTCTCACGCAGTGCATGATAGGATCCATCAAATCGTCGATTACAGTCTTGTCAAGCTCAGTCTCTTCACCTTCAATCTGCAATGTGACTTTCTTGTGCAAGTCTTTCTGCAAATCGCGGACAACGCGTGGGAAGCGATCGAAAATCTGGCTGATAGGAACCATTCGGATTTTCATGACGCCTTCCTGAAGTTCGCCGGCGATTCTTCCCAAATTCTGCGTAGAAGAATGGAATTTCGAGTTCAAATCCTTGAACTTCGTCTCGAACGAGTCAAAGTAGTTTGCGATATCGCCGAACTCCTGCGTGATGTTGTTCTTTATATCCTTGACGGCAACACCGTTCTGAATCTCATCAAGATACTGAGGCAACTGCTCGAACATTTTGCGGACCTTCTCTTTGAATGAAGCGTCCAATGTCTGGAAATTGACGAGCATATCGGCGAGCTGCGTAGCGCTCTGATTGAAAGAAGCCTTTGTGATTACAGTCTCGGAAATCAAGTTGAGCAAGTAATCGATACGCTTTGAATCGACACGCAGGGTAGAACTTTGCTGAGCATGACCCGTTGCCGGAGCCGATTTCGCTGGAGCCTTGGCAGGTGCCTTCGCAGGCTCTGCCTTGGCAGTGTTTTCTGGAGAGGCCGAAACTGCGGGAGCCGAAGCGGTCTCTGTCTTCGCAGGAGCGGCAGGCGCAGCCACCTGAGGAGCGGGTGCGGACTCGGAAGAAGAAGAAATCGAATCCTTCGACACGGCGTCGTCCAAACACTTGGCGTCTACGCTCAATGTGACATCGCTTATGAACGCGACATCCTCCAACTGCTCGGCGGAATTTGTGGAAGCGAGGTAATAAACAACCTCTTTGTAGAATTCATCCTTGTAGAGGTCGTCAAAATCAGGAACAGTCTTCAATACAGTTCCATGGTTCTTGAGGGTAGCATAGACCTGGATTCCACCAACCGAGTTCATAGGATTGTTCTCGTCGAAGACGACCGTCACGGACCAAAGCTTCTGTCCACCAGTGCAATCCTGCTTCAATTCTGCAAGTTCATATTCAGGGATTGCGACAACAGTCTGGGATGGAGCGGCAGGGGCCGCAGCGGCGGCTGGTTTCGCAGGAGCCGCAGCCGGTGATGCAGGAGCGGCTTTTGGTTTTCCAGAGCCGTCAGGAATCATAGACCTGATTTTCTCGGAAATCTCATCAACGCTCTTATCATAGATTCCACCGTTCGTACGCGACTCAAGCATGTCCTTTATAACATCAAGCGCCGTGAGAAGCGTATCAACTACATCCTCAGTGACTTTCACCCTGTCAGAACGCACTTCATCAAGAAGGTCTTCCATTGTGTGAGCAAAATGGGAAATTTCAGTAAATTCAACAGTAGCTGAGTTTCCTTTTAATGTATGAGCCGCGC
>CAMHLH010000209.1 GCA_946185925.1 uncultured Treponema sp. | reverse complement strand
TATGAGATTGTAGCTCAGCTGGATTAGAGCACCACCCTGCGGAGGTGGGGGTCGCACGTTCGAATCGTGTCAGTCTCACTTTGAGTTCGGGAACTTCACAAGTCATGCTTCAAAACCCCGCGAGAGCCGGAAGGCAGCAACGGTATGAAGATTTTGATTGTGCTGGAGTATTCCTGGACTCTTTTTTTTGCCATCTAATTTTTCACGCTCCACTAAAGACAAAATTCCAATCAAGCATTCCAAAGACAAAAAATCTGAACATATTCCAAATTGCGTTCCACAAAAAATTTAATGAGAATTTTAAATCACATCTTGCACAATCATATAAAAAAAAAATATATTGTATGCAATACATTTTTTTTTCTTATTTCTACGGAGGGCATCAAAATGGGCAACTGCAAAACAACATACAGCTTAATCCTGAACAAACTGAGAGCGGCAGGCCACAGAATCACGGAGCAGCAGCGCATTGTCGTGAGGGAAATCCTCTCGAACCAGAACGTGAGCACCAAGGAGCTTTTCTATCTTGTGAGGGAAAAGAATTCCAACGTCAGCCAGGCATCGGTGTACAGGACGGTCAGGAAGCTTGAGAACCTGGGGCTTCTGCAGAGGAAGAGCATCCTTTCGATAGACGCAAGCCAGTTCCAGGCGAGCTAGACGGGCAGGAAAGCCCCCATTCCACAGAGGAGATTATAAATCAATTAGAACTTTCTTATTTTGACGGGCGCAAGGTTTTAAAGCTGTTGCCATTGTGATAAAATAAAGTGAAAATAGATACAAGAGAGGTAATTCTATGAAGAAAATTTTTTCAGTACTTTTGATAGCGATGATTGGCGCATCTGTTTTCGCCGCAAAATTCAAGAACGGACAGACGGTCTACGTCTCAAAGAACGGGACAATCACGGAGACTGAGAAGTCCTCGTCAAAGGCCGTTTCCGACATTTCAAAGGGCGACAAGGGTGTCGTAATCGAATCGACATCAAAGAGAGTGAACGTAAAATTCGCGGACTTGGGAGTTTCCGGCTGGATTGACAGTTCAGACTTGTCGAAGAAGAAGATTCTCAAGGAATCGGTGACCACATCGGTCGACAACATCGCATTGGCGGGAAAGGGAAAAGCTTCCGCCACTGTGAAAGAGGAGAACAAGGAAGAAGAGAAAAAGGCAGAGGCTGCTGAGGTCAAGGCCGAGACAGTTTCCGAGAAAACGGAAGTTCCTGCCGAAAAAGCCGCAAACTAAAAAAAAGCAATCTTATGTGATAGAATTGAACCGTGGAAAAATCCACGGTTCATTTTTTTTAATCAATGAAAATCAAAATGGAGGAGTTCATGATTGACAAAATAAGAAAACGGGTCAAAAAGTACACGATTATCAGCATAATCGGAGCGGCCATAATGGCGGCGGCTCTCGCGATGCACTTTGCGGGCGCGCTCAACTGGATGGAATACAAGTCCTACGACAGCAGGATAAAGCAGACCGCGAAATACCTGACACGCGACGACAACGTTGTCGTGGTGATTCTGAACCAGGAGAGCCTTGACTGGGCGAAGGAGGAGCTTGGCTGGAGCTATCCGTGGCCGAGGGAAAGCTACGGAAAGATGGTCAAATTCTTCAACAGGGGAAACGCCGCTTCCATGGCCTTCGATATGGTCTACACGGAGCCTTCGATTTACGGAGACGAGGACGACCAGAAATTCGCGGAGGCCGACGAGGAATTCGGAAAGACGATTCAGGCGGTCTTCTACGCTTCGAACACATCAACAAAGGGAGTCCTGCCAATAGACAGCATCAAGGACACGGCGGCGAAAATTGCGACTGTGCAGAGTCTTTTGGACGAGGACGGAGTGGCGAGAAGAGCCAGGTTCCATTCGTCGGCGCAGGACGAGGCGCAGCGGCTGAACGAGCCGTCGCTTGCCGTCGCGAGCCTTGAGCTTTCAGACGAGATGCCCGACATCGACACGATTCCGAAGGCGAAGAACGGAAAGGAAGGAGAGAGCGAAAGCGGAATGTACGTCAGGTTCTACGTCTCCAACGACGAGAACGCAGACCCGAACAGTTTGGACGCCTACCTTCCATACAGCGCGAAAACGATTTTGATGAGCGAATTCCTCATGGAATACGACGAAATGAAGGCGGGAGAGAAGAGCGAAGACGACTTGTCGCTTTTCAAGCCGCTCGTCACAAAGCTCGACGCAGATTCTGAATACCTGCACAAGCACTTCGAAAAGAACGGAAAGACGCTCGACGAAAACATCATCACGAAAGAGGACGTTGAGGGCGGAATGTTCGAGGACACACACGTTTTCTTCGCCCTGTTCGCGCCGGGACTCTTCGATATTTGCGCGACACCGATTGGAACGAACTATCCGGGAGTCGGAGTGCACATCGCCATGATAAACACGATTCTGCAGGAGGACTACCTGAGGGACATACCGGACTACGCGGCGAGCCTAATCATCATATTCGCGGTTCTGCTCGGCATCCTGATAGCGGCATCGTTCCCGCAGAAATCGAGAATCCTTTCGGTCAAAATCATAATCTTCGTGGTAACCGCCTGCATCTACGTTGGAATCTCCTACCCTCTCTTCTACAAGGGCCTGATTCTCCCCGTCATCACGCCGACGCTGGCTTTCATTCTGGCGTTCGCCTCGACAATCACCGAGAACTACGTCATGGAAGGAAGGCAGAGGAGATTCTTGAAGAACGCCTTCAGCCAGTGCCTCGCTCCAGCCGTCGTCGACCAGCTCTGCGAGAACCCTGAGACGTTCAAACTCGGCGGAGAGAGAATCGACATGTCGGCGATATTCACAGACATCCAGAAATTCTCCTCGTTCAGCGAACTTTTGACGGCCGCGCAGCTTGTCGCCCTCCTCAACTACTATCTCACGAGGATGTCCGACATCATCATCGACGAGCAGGGAAACGTGGACAAGTACGAGGGAGACGCGATAATCGCCCTCGTGGGAGCGCCGAACAAGATGAAGGACCACGCCGCCCACGCCTGCGCGGCCGCAATCCAGATGAAGAAGGCGGAAATCGTCATGAACAAGGAAATCGTCGACTACGCATCGAATCCAAAACCGGAGGACATGGAGGACGACCTCTACGATGCCTTCACAATCATGGTGAAGAACAAGAAGACGATTTTCACGAGAATCGGAATCAACTCGGGAGAGATGATTGCCGGATACATGGGAAGCACGAAGAAGAAGAACTACACGATGATGGGGAACAACGTGAACCTGGCTTCAAGGCTTGAGGGCGTGAACAAGCAGTATTCGACCGGCGGAATCATGATTTCCGAGCACACAAGGAAAATGATTGGCGACAGGTTTGTCGTCAGGAGCCTTGACAGGGTGCAGGTCGTGAACGTGAAGACTCCGCTCAGGCTCTACGAACTCGTGGAGGAAAAAAAGGACGCGGACGAGAAGCTCGTGAAATACATGGCGGACTGGGAAGTCTTCATGAAAACGTTCGAGGAAAGGGACTACGAGAAGGCGCTCGGCCTCGTGCGGACGCTCTCGCAGACAAAACTTGAGCAGTATCCTGAGGACAAGGTGGCGAAATACTACACGAAGCTTCTGGAGAATTTCTTCACGAAAGGAACGTACCCGACAGAGAACGACAACGTGGGCGTCGCGTTTAATCAGGAGAACGGAGTATTCACTTTGCTTCAAAAGTAGGTTGCCTTTTTCCAGCTGGAAAAAGCATTGCCACATGTGAGGCAACCTCGCAAAGAATCGCGGAGCGATTCTTTCGCATGGGTGGGGCTGTTGTCCAGCTGGAAAAGGCATTGTCACATGGATGTCAACCTCGCAAAGAATCGGGACGCTGCTGGGAGCCGAATGTGTCCTAAGCGTTGCGAGTTGGCGGCAGCAGTCGCCAAGAATTGCGAGGCAATTCTTGCGCATGGGGGGGGCGGTTGTCCAGCTGGAAAAGGCTCTTGCTGCATGATAGGAGGAAATGAGATAATGATTACAAGCACAGAACATCTGACAATCGACGAGCTGAACTACTTGAAGGCGAACGAAGGGTGCATTCTGAATCCAAGGATGGATTGTACATTCAAAGCCATATTCACGCAGCCGACAGACGATTCAAGAAAAGCTTTGCACTCTTTTTTGGAAGCGGTGCTTGACAGGGAAATCGACGAAGTGAAATTCGAGCCGAACGATGCTGTTCAAATGCTGGGAACTCAAAGAAGTGTGGATTACGACATAAATGTACGATTTTCGACGGGCGAAGTCGCCGAAATAGAGATGCAGGCATGGCAACAAACCTATGACTATGGGAAACGCGCAGAATATCAAGTCTCACGACTTTTGAGCACGCACCTGAACAAAGGCGAACCATGGAGCAAAGTAAACAAGGCCTACCAGATTTCCGTTTTGGACTACGAGTACTATCCAAAGGAACTCTCGAAAGAAGAAAAAAAGAAAAGGGCAAAATCGGTTTTGAACTATTATACGATGAAAAATCAGAATGGAGAGTCTCTGACAAACATTCTGAACATAGTATTCATCGAATTGACCCATCTTTCCGAAAGCTACAGCAGGGAAGAGCTTGAAAAGCTTTCTGCAGCGGAAAAGTGGGCATTGTTTTTGAAAAACGCAGACAACACG
>CAMHLH010000208.1 GCA_946185925.1 uncultured Treponema sp. | reverse complement strand
CCTTTCATGGTTCTCGTCCACCACGGAGCGATGACCGACAACGACGAGGCTCCTTCCGTGAGCGAGGATAGCGACTTTTTGCCTTTGATGTCGGCTTCGACAAACGCAATCGCCGTTGAGGCTGATTTGATAGGATTCGGAGCTTCAAAAGACAAGACGCAGGCGTTCGCCTACGGGGACGTGAACGCGAAGACCGCTTTGCATGCCCTGATTTGCGCAAGGCTGTGGCTTTCGTCAGAGGGCTACACTTGGGAGGACAAGCTCGCCAACGTGGGCTTCTCCCAGGGCGGCCAGACCGCAATGCACGTTCAGAAGATTGTGGACACTGATTCTTTCTATGGTTCGAATGTGAACATCACGAAGACTTTCGCCGGCGGTGGCTGCTACGACATCAACACGGTGGTCGACGAGTCAATCGCCAATTACAATCCGCCTTTGATGCCCGCCGTCATCTGGCTCGGAATCGCAAGCTACAACGCTTTGACCGGCTTGGGCGTTCCCAACAACGATGTTTTCGTTGACGAAAGCATCCTCGACGAGCTTTTGGACAAGAGCCACGACATGCATCCGAACATGACCGGAAACGCTTGGTCAGTCAGCCTCAAAAACGACATGCTGAACGCCGACAGCGACATCAGAAAAACGATACGGAGCCGCATGGAAAGCTACAACTGCTTCTTCACTCCGAAGTCCACTTCAAAAATCCTCATGTTCAGCGACAGCAAAGACGATGTCGTCCCCACAAAGAATTCCGACGACCTCTTCGATTATTTCAACAAAAACGGCTTTACGATGACCAAAATCGAAACTGGCGACGAAATCTCGGATTTCTCAGCCGACAACGTGTACATCCGCTACTCGACCGGCACTTTCGGCCGCGGCTGCCACAGCACTGCAAACGACATATTCATGGCAGGAGTCGCCGACGAACTTGCGAAAAACTGGCAGTAGCAGCAGCTTGCAGATAGCCTGAGTGTGTCATGGTTACCTGCAGTTTGGCTGCAAGACTCGCAATGCAGCCAAGTTGCATTCGCATGGGTGCGGTGGCATTGATGCGGGAATGGAATGGCACAAGGTGCGATTCCATTCTCGTTGGCAAAATAAAACTCTCACCGCGATTTTTATTTAGTCGGGTTGAAGGAAACTGTCCTCAAAATGTCCCCGAATACTCCTGCCGCCGTTACGCCTGCGCCCGCGCCGTAGCCCCTTACAGTGAGCGGAATCGGCGTGTAGCGCGCTGTCTGGAAGACGAAAGCGTTCTCGCCGCCGCGCACTCCGTAGAGCGGGTCTTCAGGTCCCACTTCCAAAAGACCGACAGAGACTTTGCCGTCCTTTATCGAGGCTCCCATCCTGATGACCTTGTTCTCTTTCTTCAACTCCGCCATCTTCTTTTCAAAATACGAATCGACCTCCGGCAGCCTCTTCATGAACTCGTCCACAGTTCCTTCGATTGAGAAACCTTCCGGGAAAATCGAGTTCATCTTTATGTCGTCAAGTTCGATGGAGATTCCAGCCTCGCGCGCTATTATCAACGCTTTTCTGGCGACGTCCGTTCCCTTGAGGTCGTCGCGTGGGTCAGGCTCCGTGAACCTCAGCTCCTTCGCCTCTTTCACCGCCTCCGAGAATTTCTTGCCCTCGTCGAGCTTTCCGAAAATGTACGAGAGGGAACCCGACATGATTCCGTTGAAGCCCGTGAGAGAGTCTCCAGACTTGAAGAGGTTCTGCAGCGTGTCGATGATTGGAAGTCCTGCGCCCACGTTCGTTTCGTAGAGGAAGCGGCAGTGGTTCGCGTTTGCCACGTCCCTGAGCTGCCTGTAGAATTCCATCGTCATCGAGTTCGCCCTCTTGTTCGGGGTCGCGATGCTCATTCCCGCCCTGAAGATGTCGAGGTACCTTTCTGGCAGGTCGTAGCTTGCCGTGCAGTCCACGAAAACAGGGTTCAGAGGCTTGTTCTCTTTCACGAAGTCGAGAATCTCGTCCAGGTTCGTCTTCTTTCCGGACTTCTTTATCTCTTCTCGCCAGTCCTTGCTCAAGTCGATTCCGTTTCCGTCGATTGTCATTCCTTCGAGTGTCGAAATCGCGCAGACTTTGATGTCCACGTTCTGCGAGAGGAGCTTGTCGTGCTGGTCGCGGATTTGCTCAAGCAGCGCGCCTCCGATTGTTCCGGCTCCGAACGCGAAAACCTCGATAGGCTGCGCCGTGTTGAAGAAGAAGAGGTGGGCTGCCTTCACGGCGATGTCGCCGAATTCCCCGTCGATTACGACCGAAATCGACCTCTCGCTCGACCCCTGCGCTATGGCCTGGATGTTGATGCCCCTGCTTGAGAGCGAGTTGAGGAATTTTCCCGCCACGCCGCAGTTCTTCTTCATGTTGTCGCCGACGATTGAGACGATTGCCGTGTTCTCCGCGACCGCAATCTTGTTGAGGAGGCCGTCCCTTATCTCAAGGGCGAATTCCGCGCTCAACGCCTCTTTCACTTTCTCTGCCTCGCTCTGCTTCACGCAGAACGAAATCGTGTACTCGGAGCTTGACTGGGTGATGAGAAGCATGGAGATTCCCGCCCTCGTGACCGCAGCGAAGATGCGTGACGCCACGCCCGTCTTTCCCTTCATTCCGCTTCCAGAAACAGAGACGAGGGCCGTGTTCTTCAAGCAGGAAATTCCACGCACTGGACCCGCGTTCTTTTCGGACTCGAACGGTCCTTTTCCGATTCTAGTTCCCCTTGCCGATGGGTTGTGCGAGTTCAGGCTCCAAGCTTCGATTCCCTTCGCTGCGAGTGGGGCGAGCGTTTTTGGATGGAGCACCTTCGAGCCGAAGAACGAAAGCTCCATCGCTTCTTCGTAAGTCATGTCCTCCACGAGGATTGCGTCTGGAACGACGCGCGGGTCGGCGGTGTAGATTCCGTCAACGTCCGTCCAGAATTCGCATTTTGATGAGCCGAGCGCGGAAGCCACAATCGATGCCGAGAAGTCCGAGCCGTTTCTTCCGAGCAGGCCCATCGCGGGTTCCGTCTCCGAGTTCTTCGCCCATGCGCAGACGAAGCCGGGGAAGAGGAGGATGCGGGCCTGGTTCGGTTCAGCGCCGTCCCTGTATGGCGCGAGGGCGGCCGCCGTGCGCGCGTAGTCCGGGTCGCCTTCCTTCTGGTTTCCGGTCGTGTAGATGTATTTTCTTGAGTCCAGGAGCAGGACGCTCTGCTTTTTCGCGAGGAGGACTTCCTTCACGATTGGAACGCAGCAGAGCTCGCCCATTCCCATGATTCTGCAGTGGATTGATTTCGGGCACTCGCCGAACGTGGCGACTCCGCTCAAGAGCTTTTCGAGTTCCACGAAATTCGGCTCGATTTTCTTCATCACGTCTTTCGAATCGAAATCAGCCAATGTGGAATGAATCTCCGCGCAAATTTCCGAATGTATCTTTCTGAGGTTCTCGATTGAAGAGGTAGGGTCGTTGCCTGCCACCGCATTGTCGATGGCCTCCTGCAACGAGTTCGACACTCCCGCCACCGCCGAGACGATGACGCTGGTTCTGTCGTCCTTTGCCCTGCCAATCATTATGTCCGTTGAATCCAGAATCCTTCTGGCATTTCCCATAGAAGTTCCACCGAACTTGAGTGTAAGCATATTCTACTCCTAAATTTTCAATGTTAAGACTCAGATTTTATATGAATTGCCGAATAAATAATAGAAGAGCGTTTTCCGTATCCGCGACTTTGCCGCCGTCAATTCTCGAAATGAGAAAAAGTTCCTATAATTCAAAGTTATGACTAACGATTCAAAAGAGAAAAAATCAGCTGTGAAAAATCCTGGAAATTCGAAAAATTCAAAACCAAAGGCTGGCGTGGACGAGAACGGAACATTCCGCGCGTGGGACAAGGCGAAGACGAAGGACGTGAAAGTCGAAAAGAGCGGAAGTCAGCCGGAGAAATTCGTTCCGGGGACTACACTCGAACAGACCGCGAAGAATCTTGAGGAGGCGAAGGCGAAGGACCCCTCCCTCGGACGCAGAAAAAAGGCCGTGGAATACACTGACGACCAGGTTCAGCACCTTGACGCTCTGGAGCACATCCGCCTGCGCTCTGGAATGTACATCGGGCGGCTTGGAGACGGCTCTAACCAGAACGACGGAATCTACATTTTGTTGAAAGAAATAATCGACAACTCGGTGGACGAGTTCATCATGGGATTCGGGGGCAGAATCGACGTGACGATTTCGCTTGCCGACAAGCGAGTGACCGTGCGCGACTACGGACGTGGAATCCCGCTCGGAAAGGTCGTGGACTGCGTTTCGCAAATCAACACGGGCGCGAAGTACAACGACGAGGTTTTCCAGTTCTCCGTGGGAATGAACGGTGTCGGAACGAAGGCCGTGAACGCTCTCTCCTCTTACTTCCGTGTCGTCTCCGTGAGGGACGGCGAATGCACTGACGCTGTTTTCGAGCGCGGAAAGCTCAAGAGCCAGAAGACCGGAAAACTCAAGGTGAAGCAGCAGAACGGAACATATTTCGAGTTCATACCTGACGAGTCGATTTTCGGAAAGTATTCGTTCAACATGGAATTCGTGGAAAAGCGGATGTGGAACTACGCATACCTGAACACGGGACTCACAATCCGGTTGAACGGACGCGACTTCGTCTCCGAGAAC
>CAMHLH010000207.1 GCA_946185925.1 uncultured Treponema sp. | reverse complement strand
TAGCACTGGACCAGGCCTGCGTGGATTTAGTCTACAAGGCAAAAGATTCCGGCAGTCTTATCGAGCGAATCGAAAGCCGCAACGGAATCCACACGCTGGAGCACGCGGAGAAAATCGGATTTGGCAGCAGAAACTATCGGCTTGTGGAAATCAAATAAATCTTATGGAGGCAATTTATGAAAAAACTTATTCTTACCCTTTTAATCGGAGGACTTATTATGACGGGACTTTCAGCTAAGACAGCGTTCGTGTATTTCAGTGCGACTGGAACTACCGAGCGTATGGCAAAAAATGCCGCAAAAGAAATGAGTGCAGACACTTTTGAAATCCAGCCTGTTCACAAGTACAGCGACGCTGACCTCAACTGGCACGACAAAAAATCGCTTTCGTCAATCGAATGCAACGACCCGAAAAGCCGCCCTGAAATAAAAGCCGTGGTTTCGACAGGCTCAACCACCGTTTTTGACATTTCTGCCTACGACACCGTTGTGGTCTGCTACCCAATCTGGTGGTCGTACGCTCCAAAAATCGTCTACACATTTGTCGAGAGCCAGAACTGGAGCGGCAAAAAGATGATTGCACTCTGCACAAGCGGCGGAAGCGGACTTGGACGCAGCGGCAGCGACCTTGCGAAATTCGCGAAAGGCGTTGACTTCAAGGGCGGCAGGGACTTTACACGCGGAAGCGGCGCGGACGTAAAGAAATATATCGATGGACTTTTTAATTAAATAGGACAATAGAAGGAGTAAGTAAACATGATTTTGGACAAGATTAATTCACCAGCAGATTTGAAGAAACTTTCGGTTTCCGAACTTCCAACTGTGGCGCAGGAAATCCGCGAGGGGCTTTTCAACCGCCTTACAAAAATCGGCGGCCACTTTGGCCCAAACTTTGGTTTTGTGGAAGCGACAATCGCCCTGCACTACGTTTTTGATTCTCCAAAAGACAAATTCGTTTTTGACGTTTCCCATCAGTCTTACGCCCACAAAATGCTCACCGGACGAAAAGCCGGCTACTTTGACGACAGCCGTTTTCAAGAAGATTCCGGCTACACCAATCCTGACGAAAGCGAGCACGACTTTTTCAACATCGGGCACACTTCAACTTCAATCGCGCTGGCTTTGGGTCTGGCAAAAGGCCGGGACATTTTGGGCGAAAAAGAAAACATCATCGCGGTTATCGGCGACGGCTCGCTTTCAGGCGGAGAGGCCATGGAAGCCCTCAGCGTTGCAGGCAGTGAACTGAACTCGAATTTCATTATCGTGGTGAACGACAACGAAATGGCAATCGCAGAAACTCACGGGGGAATCTACAAAAATCTGAAAGCCCTCCGCGATTCCAATGGCAAGGCGGAAAACAACTGGTTCACAGCGTTCGGTCTTGATTATGTTTACGAAGAAAACGGAAACGACATCGCATCTTTGATAAAGGTTTTTGAAAAAGTCCGTGATTCAAATCATCCGGTTGTGGTTCACATTCACACCCAGAAGGGCAAAGGCTACGAGCTTGCAGAAAAAAACAAGGAAGCCTGGCACTGGACCATGCCATTTGACCGCGCGACGGGAAAACCGACATTCAACTTCGGAAACGGCGAATCTTATTTCGGAATGACGAGCCAGTACATCGTAGAAAAAGCCAAAAAAGACAAGGATTTTGTGGTGGTAACGCCTGCCATGCCTATGTCTGTGGGACTTGGACCAAAGGAACGTGAACTTCTTGGCAGTCAGTACATCGACACCGGAATTGCGGAAGAAGCGGCCGTCGCAATCGCGTCTGGAATTGCCCGCCGGGGAGCGAAGCCGCTTGTCGTGACGAACATGACTTTCCTGCAGAGAGCTTACGACCAGATTTCCCAGGATGTCTGCATCAACAAAACTCCGGTTACAATGCTGATGAACTATACGTCGTTCGACGGCCTTACCGATGTCACTCACCTTGGAATTTTCGGACTTGCGGCTTTCTCAAATATTCCGAACCTCGTGGTGCTCTGCCCTTCAAGCGCGGAAGAATACATTTCCATGCTGGACTGGAGCCTTGAGCAGAAGGAAAATCCTGTTTTGATTCTGATTCCGGGAAACGAAGTTACACACCGACCAGCCGACAAAAATTACAGCGATTTGAACCGCTTTACAATAGAAGAAAAAGGCGAAAAAATTGCGGTAATCGCTCTGGGAGATTTCTTCCAGAAAGGACAGGAACTTTCTGCGGCAATAAAAGAGAAATGCGGATTCACTCCAAGCCTTATAAATCCACGTTTCGCTTCGGGTCTGGACAAGGAATTGCTTAAGAGTCTCGAAAAAGACCACGAACTTGTAATCACTCTTGAAGACGGAATCCTTGAAGGCGGATTTGGGCAGAAGATTGCTTCTTTCTATGGAGACAGCAAAATGCTCGTAAAGAATTACGGTCTTGAAAAGAAATTCTACGACCGCTACCAGCCGGAAGAACTTTTGCGCGACTTGGGCATGACAACTGAGCAGATTTTGGAGGATATTAAGGCTGCACTATGAAGAAACTTGCAAGTTTTTTGTTCAGGCTTTTAGGACTCATTACGATGTTGAATGCTGAAACATTCAGCGCACCAAATTCCGACTTTGCTCTCATAAACGGCGGAACTTTCCTTATGGGAAGTCCTAAAAGCGAAGACTGGAGAAGCAACGACGAGATTCTGCACAAGGTTAGAGTCGCCTCTTTTTACATGGCGAAGTTTGAAGTAACCCAAAAAGAGTGGCGGGAAATCACCGGCAAAAATCCCTCAAACTTCACTGGCGACAAACTCCCTGTAGAAAGCGTCACATGGCTTGAAGCAATCGAGTTTTGCAACGCCTTGAGCAGGCGCGATGGCCGCACTCCTGTTTACGCAATCACGGACGGAGGTAAGACTGTCACATGGAACAGAAGCGCAAACGGCTACCGCCTTCCAACCGAAGCCGAATGGGAATATGCAGCCCGAGCCGGAAGCACGACGCCATTTTATTCCCGCAAGGTTCCCGGTGCCGACGACGTGAACTTTTACGGTCACTATCCATACCAGATTGAGCAGAATTATTTCAACGATTCAGTTCTGGAAACCCGACCGGGCCTTTACCGAGCCAAAACTGTAGATGTCGAAAGTTTCAAGCCGAATCCAAACGGACTTTACGACATTTACGGAAACGTGGGCGAATGGTGCTTTGATTATTACGATGAATACGTTGTGGCGACAGACAACGCTTCTGTCACGAATCCGACAGGAGCGAGCGAAGGAAGTCGCAGAGTTTACCGCGGTGGCGGCTGGAACGACTTTGGAAAGAATCTCCGCTCCGCTTACCGTGCCGCAATGCCGCAAAACAACAGCGCCTACAATGTGGGGCTCCGCCTTGTCTGCAACGTCGACGACAGCGTGAAAGGAACTGTCACGACCAGAGAAGCGGCAAATGCAGGCTCAAAAAAATCAACAGGCAAAGGCAAAGCCCTCATCATCTTCTATTCTTGGAGCGGAAACACACGCGGAGTCGCACACGAAATTGCCCGACAGACAGGTTTTGACAGCGTTGAGCTTGAACTTGTAAAACCGTATTCCACAGATTAAAACAGACGCGCCCTGCACACAAGACAAAAATCGACGGCAAAAAATGGGCAGAGTATGATACAATAATCTTGGGTTATCCAAACTGGTGGGCGAGCATTCCAATGCCGATTGCGACACTTCTGGAAAGCTACGATTTTTCGGGAAAAACAATCATGCCGTTCTGCTCCCATGGAGGTGGAAGATTCGGCCAGAGCCTCACGGCGATTTCAAAACTCGCTCCAAAAGCGAAATTGACCGCAGGGCTTTCAGTTCATTATTCTGGCGGCTCGTCGCTTTCAAAAGACGTGGAAAAATGGCTCAAGAAAACAGGAGCGAAACAATGACAAAAACACAGCGCTTAAGAATGCCAATTGATATTTCGATGACGATTCTTTCCATAATCCTCATGGGCGGAAACTATCTTTTTCCGGCCGACATCGTACACGAAATCTTGGGGCTTGCGCTGTTTCTTTTGTGGGCAGTCCACATCGGCTTGAACAGAAGATGGTACGGCGCAGTCTTCAAGGGAAAATACAATCCCTACCGCGTAATGCAGACTTTCATCAATTCTTGTATTTTAATCTGCACAATTTTTTTGATGATAAGCGGAATCATTCTTTCAAACCACGTTTTCACTTTTCTGAATATCCAAAGCGGCTTGGGCTTTGCCAGAATCGCGCATCTTTTGGCAAGCCACTGGTATTATCTTTTCATGTCGCTCCACATCGGCTTGCACGCGGGAATGATTGCGAACAAGATAAAGCAGAAAAGAGAAAGCAGCCACCCAGAACAAAACAAGCGTCATCCCGAACAGCATGGCAAACTGCAAAAAATTCTCCCGCGCATTGTTCTCGCGCTCGTCTGTCTTTACGGCATTTACGCCTTCATCGCGCGCGGAGTGTGGAAATACCTGATTTTACAGCAGCAGTTTTTCTTCTTCGATTTGGAAAAAGGCTACATTCTTTTTGCAGTGGACTACATTTCAATCATCGTCTTGTTCGCGACAGTTTCGCATTTAATGGCAGCAAGATTTACAAGGAAGTAATTACTTAGCACTTTTCCTAAACCCCTTCATTCCGTTTTCCAGCAGAGTCGTCGCAAGTTTAATCATTTCT
>CAMHLH010000206.1 GCA_946185925.1 uncultured Treponema sp. | reverse complement strand
GGAAAGACGATTTCCATGGGGATGGACAAGTTCGTGAGCGTGTCCGTTTCGCGGAGAAATGACGACAATCTTTATTTTCATTCGCTTGAGAGCGGGGAGACCAAACACATTTCCCTTTCGGCTTTGCGCTTCCGCAAGGAGGACAAGTGGGCGAATTCGATAAAGTCGGTTGTTCACGGTTTTGTCTCGGAGAAATTTTTTGAATTGACGGAGAATACGCCCGGCTTCGACTTTTGCGTCGCTTCCGATTTTCCACAGTTTTCGGGCATGGGGGTTACGACCGCGTTGAAAGTCTGCGCGGCTTCCGTCTTGGATGCGCTTTTGGAACTTGATTGCTCTGGCTCTGAGATTTTTTCCGTGATAGACAGGGGCAACACGGAGTTTTTGAAGGAAGGGAAGAACGGCGTTCTGGAGAACCACTTCGCCGAAAACATAACGGCGATGTTTTCGAGGAAGAACTCGGTCGTGTTCACCGACCATTCCGACAAGGTTCTCTCACAGTCGTCCTTTACGAATGTTGATTTCGATTTTCCAGGAAAGTCGATTGTTCTTGTGGACACGAAAGTCCCCCGCTTCTCGGTATGGGACGAGTCTTCGATAATGAAGCCCGAGTACAAGGCCATTCTGTCTTCGATAAAAGTCAGGAAATCCGTTTTCGGCGGCTGGTGCTATGACAGCGACAGCGAGGTGAACAGCGCGCTTGGCGGTGTCTTCGGTGTGGACAACAAGCATCTTCTTGGCGTGGTGAAGGAGCACAAATTCGTTCTGGACGCCTACGATGCGATGGTTAAGAAGGATTTCCTCGCTTTTGTGAGGGCCGTGAACGCCAGCCACAACAATATGTCCGAGCTTTACGATATGTCCTGTCCTGAAATCGACTGGATTTTAAGGCGGCTTGTCGAGATGAACCCGAATGTGGATGGAAGGCTCAATCCTGTCTGCTGTGGCCGTGTTACGGGACGTGGAACCTCACGCTGCCTGTACGCGATTCTTGACAACAGCCAAATTCCTGAATTTGAGGAAAGGCTTTCCGATTACACGAAGATATTCGGATTCAAGACCTCGTATTTCAAAGTGGAGAGTGCGGACGGCGTCCAGGTGACAGAAATCAACAAATAGCGATATGGATATGCGAAAGATACTTGTTACAAACGATGATGGAATAGACGGTCTTGGAATGAAGGCGCTGGCGGGCAGGCTTTCGGCTTTGGACGGGGTTGATGTCTATGTGCTCGCCCCTGATTCCAACAGGTCCGCCGTGTCAAGTTTGCTCACGATGTCGAGTCCCATGAAATTCGTCAGGAGGAGGGACCTCGGAAGGAACTGGTTCTCTTGTTCTGGAAGCCCTGTGGATTGCGTGATTGCCGGTTTGTGTTCGGATGTCTTCGGAGAGAGGGTCAAATTCGACGCTGTTTTTTCGGGCATAAACAAGGGCGCGAACCTTGGCACCGACATTGTGTATTCAGGAACCTGCGCCGCGGCCAGGCAGAGCGTCCTGTACAAGGTTCCTGGCGTCGCGGTGAGTGTTGAGTCCTACGACGGCAGTTGGAAATTCGACGATGTGGCCGACTTCTGCGCGAAAAATCTCGACAAGCTGATATCGCTTTCAGCGTCCGGCTCTTCTCCGTCTTCTTCTTGCGACCTTTTTGTAAGTGTGAACGCTTGTTCTTCCGATAATCATAAAGACGCGGTTTTCACTTCGCTTTGCGAGCGGGACTACTGCGACAGGATTTCAATTCTGGATGATCCGAACGGCAACGGGGATGTCTTCTACGGATTTTTCAAGGGCGGTGAAATAAAAAGTCGTTCCAGGGGAGGAAATGCCCCTGTCGATTTTGATGTTTCCTTTAGGGGAGGAATTTCCGTCACGAGGGTTTTCGCAGAGCCATCCTTTTTCGATGATTCAGCTTCGATATTCTGATTTCGTGTGTGCAAGGGTTTTAAAATGGGTGGTAAAAACAGTATTTTTCACGACGGAATTGTTCTGTACAACAACAAGGATTACAACGGCGCGTTGACGTTCTTCCTTTCTCTTCCCGACGATGCCGATTTGGACAATACCGAGTTGGCCTACTACATCGGGCTTTGCTATGCGAGATTGGGGAGATACGACGACGCCCTTCTTTATCTGGAGCAGGTTGTCACGGCCGGCAGCGTGGATGAGAATGGGGCTGAGATTGCCGGAAGCGGCAGGGTTCTTCAGTGCCGCTACATACTTTCGATAATCTATGTGATGAGCGACAGGCGCAAGCTTGCGACTTTCGAGCTGAACAAGCTCCTGGACGCCGGCTTCAAGCTCTCTTCTGTGTACGCCTCTCTCGCTTACATTGCTTGGCTCGACGAGGACGTGGACTTGAGCATAGCGAACTATAAAAAGTCCATCGAGGTCGATCCCGACAATGCGACCGCCTTGAACGGCCTTGGCTATGTCCTCTCAAGCGAGAACAGGGACCTTTCGGCGGCACTTTCTTATTGCAAAAAAGCACTTTCGATAGAGCCGGATTCTGCCGCCTGCATGGATTCCCTCGGCTTCGTCTACATGAAGCTTGGTTTGATGAACGACGCCTTCAAGTACCTGAAGCAGGCGAAGGATTTGATGCCGGACAATGCTGAAATTGCCGAGCACTTGCAGCTTGCCCAGGATGTCATGGGCACGATTTGACCGTTTGCCACTTAGGAGTTTTTAGAATGATTCGAGATTCAATTTTGAGATATTCGATTTTGACAGGAGCCTTGCTGGCTCTGGGCGTCTCTTCCGCTTTCGCCCAAACAGGAGCTTTCACGAGCGCGGCCGCCGCCCCAGACCCGAAATCTGGCGCGCGTTCTGCCGCTACGGGACTCGCGGAGCAGGAATTCAGGCGGGGTGTTCAGTCGTATTACAGGGGCGCGTTCAACGACGCTGTTGTCGAATTCGAGAAGGCGCTGGACTATCTGCCGACTGAGAACGTCATAATGGAGTGGCTCGGAAAGGCCTACTACCGCTCTGGAATAGAGGGGGCGGCCCTTCAGCAGTGGGAGTACGCTTCAGAGAACGGATACGGCGGACTTCTTTTGAAGAACAAAATCGAAGTAGTGCGCGACAGGAGAATAACGGACAATAGGTACGATTCGCCCGTCAGGTACACTGAATCGGGCAGCTTCGTTGGAAAGAAGTCCGACAAGGACGCCGAGTTGATTTTCAGCCAGCCGGTCTCTGTGCTTCCAAACCCGGACGGCACTCACTGGATAATAGCCTATGGCACGAACGAACTGCTGAAGATGGACGTGAACGGCTTCGTCCTTTACAGGACAGGCGGGCCGTTGAACGGTTTTGACAGGCCGATGGACATAATAAGGCTGAGCAATGGCAACATGCTTGTGAGCGAATTCGCCGGCGACAGGCTCAGCGAGCTTTCTTCGGACGGCCGCTTCATAAAGAGTTTCGGCCACAAGGGCAGGGATGTCGGTGGAATGATTGGCCCGCAGTATCTGGCGCAGGACGAAAACGACAACATCTATGTCACTGATTTTGGAAACGCAAGGGTCGATGTGTTCGACAAGGACGGAAAGGAGCTTTTCTTCTTCGGTGGAAAGACCGCATCCTTCTCCGGCTTGAAGGGCCCGACCGGAATCGCCGTCGTGAACCATGTGGTCTATGTCGTGGATGCAGTGACCGGCGCGATTTACACGTTCGACACCGCCGGCAACTACACGGGACTTTTGTGCAGGGAGAAGTCTTTCAAGCAGCCCGAGTCCATGAAGACTTGGAGCAACTTCCTTGTAATCTGCGACAGGAACAAGGTCTATTCGGTGGACGTCGAGACTGGAGCCTTGTTCGAGAACATGAACACCGGAAACGCTCCGTCAAGGGTCACTTCCGCTGTTCCCGACGCGAACGGAAACATTCTCGTGACTGATTTCAAGTCCAACGAAGTTTTTGTGATGTCGAAGATGAGCGAGCTTGTGGGCGGACTCTTCGTACAAATCGAGAGGGTCAACGCGGACGCCTTCCCGAAGGTCTATGTCGATGTGAAGGTCGAGAACAGAAACAGGCAGAGCATTGTAGGCTTGAAGTCCGAGAATTTTGTTCTGACAGAGAACAAGGGCGGTGTGGAAAACTTAAAGCTTGAAGGCTCCGCCTATACGAACGACACCGCCGACATCACCCTGGTGCTCGACAGGTCGCTCGCCTCCGCCGAATACGAGGAGGCCATGGAGCACGCTGTGAGGGAAATCGCCGCGGCCATGGCCGAGAAGAACAAGAAGGCCGAGGGTGTCACGCAGGGCGTTCTTCGGATTGTGAGCGCGGGCGCAGTTCCTGTCGTTGAGTACGAAGGCTCTCCTGAGGGCGTTTCGAATTTCACTTGCGCCGCATTGAAGAGCAGGCCAAGCGAGGTCGTCGCCCTTGATTTGGCTCTCAGGCTTTCGTCGAACGCTCTTGTGGGGGCCTCGACCAAGAGGGCTGTCGTCTTTATCGGCGCCGGAAGCGTGACTCAGAACGCTTTCGAGAAATACAGCCTTTCTGATTTGTCGGCTTTCATGAACAACAACTCCATTTGGCTGAGTTCCGTCCTCCTGTCGCAGGGAAGCCCTGATGCCGAGATTGACTATCTTTCATCGAACACTGAAGGCGAAGAATACTATGTCTACAGGACGAAGGGGCTTGCCGAGGTCGTCGACCACATTGTCGACATTCCTTCTGGA
>CAMHLH010000205.1 GCA_946185925.1 uncultured Treponema sp. | reverse complement strand
TCTGCTGTGCATGTCCGGTCGCTGGTGCAGATTTTGCAGGAGCCTTTGCAGGTTCTGTTTTTGCAGGTGCCGGAGCAGCCTGAGCTACAGGTGCAGTTTCAGTGCGCACAGGAGTAGGTTCAGCTACGGGAGCGGCTTTAGGAGCAACAGGAGCAGGCGCAACAGCAGCAGCTACTGGCTCTGAAATCGAATCTTTGGAAACTGCATCATCCAAACATCTCGCATCGACGCTCAAAGTGACATCGCTTATGAAAGCAACATCTTCGAGCTGGTCTGCAGTACTTGTGGATGCCAAGTAATATACGACTTCCTTGTAGAACTCATCTTTATAAAGGTCATCAAAATCAGGAACTGTCTTCAAAACCGTACCATGATTTTTCAAAGTCGCGTAAACCTGAATTCCTCCTACGGAATTCATAGGATTGTCCTCATCAAATACGACGGTCACAGACCAAAGTTTCTGTCCGCCAGTACAATCCTGTTTCAGCTCCGCAAGCTCGTATTCTGGAATTGCAACGACAGTCTGTGTCGGAGCAGGAGCACGAGCAGCAGGTGCCGAGACTGGTGCAGGTTTCGCAGGCTCAGGTGCAACCTTTGCCTTTCCGGAACCGTCAGGAATCATCGAACGGATTTTATTTGAGATTTCATCGACGCTCTTATCGTAAATGCCACCGTTCGTACGCGCTTCAAGCATATCTTTTATAACATCAAGTGCAGTAAGAAGCGTATCAACAACATCTTCGGTGACTTTCACTCTGTCGGAACGAACTTCATCGAGAAGGTCTTCCATTGTGTGAGCAAAATGAGAAATTTCAGTAAATTCAACAGTAGCTGAGTTTCCTTTTAATGTATGAGCCGCGCGGAAAATTTCGTCGATGGCATCATGGTTATTAGGATCCTGCTCAATCGCCAAGATATTGCTTTCGAGATTGTCAACCATCTGTTCCGATTCAGAAAAGTAGTCCTTCAACAACTCTTCATTGTTTGCATCAAGATAATCACTCATACAAATTATTTTAACAGTTAGTTTTTCAAAGTCAAGGAAAAAAGCACAGTTTTGCTGTCTTCAAACTGGCAACCTGTGCTTTCTCCCCTTATTTATTGGGGTTTTTAAATCAAAAAAAAATCATTTTTTTTCAAGAACCAATTCAGACAACCTTCTGCACGCTTCCTCGACATCCTTCCTGTGACCGAAAGAAGAGAAACGCAGAAAATGCTCGCCGGCAGGTCCAAATCCAGAACCCGGGGTCGTCACGACATGGCATTTGTCCAAAATCAAGTCGAAAATCTCCCACGACTCGTAGCCGGGGAATTTCGCCCAGACGTAAGGTCCGTTGCCCGTGAAGTATGATTCAACGCCAATTTTCTTGAAGTTTTCGCCATCGAGAGTGGACTTTATGAGCCTGCCGTTCTCAAGATAGTAGTCGACAGAGGCCGTCATGTCCTTCAATCCCTGCTCGTCGAGAGCCGCCAAGCCGCCGGCCTGAGCGATGTTGGACGCTCCGTTGAACAACGTCGTCATGACGCGGTTCCAGTCCCTGTTGACAGAGCTTCCGTCCGCGAATTTCAGTTCGTTCGGGACAATCGACCAGCCGAGGCGGACACCAGTGAATCCTGCCGGCTTCGAGAAGGAATTGACCTCGATAGCGCAAGTCCTGGCACCATCGATTTCGTAGATTGTCCTTGGCAGGGACGCATCGCGGATGAACGCGAAATAAGCGGCGTCATAGATGATTATGCAGCCGTTCTTGTTGGCGAAATCCACGAGTTTTTTGAGCTGCTCGCGAGTCGCGGTCGCGCCTGTAGGATTGTTCGGGGAGCAGAAATAGATGAGCGTGTCAGGCTCAATTTTTGACAAGTCTGGGAAGAAGTTGTTTTCTGGAGTGCATGGAAGGTAGGTGATTCCCTCGTAGCCGGTGCCGTCCTTCTTGGCGGTCGTGGCGGCTCCAACAACAACGCTTCCGTCGACATAGACAGGATAGGCAGGATCCTGGACAGCGACTTTCACGCCCTTTCCAAAAAGCGTCTGGATACGAGCGATATCGCACTTGGCACCATCGGAAATGAAAACCTCGCTGGCATCCGCAATGCCCTTGTAGAAGACCTCGGCGATTCTTTCACGCAAGGCGGTGTTTCCCTGCTCGTCACCGTAGCCGGAATAGCCTTCAGGAGTCGCAAGGCCGAGAGCGTAGTCGCTCATGGCCTTCGCGATGTGCGGAGAGAGAGGCTCAGTGGTGTTTCCGATTCCGAGGCTGATGATTGAAGCGTCAGGATGGCTGGACGCATACTCCCGTCTTCTTCTGGCCACCTCGGGGAAGAGGTAGCCGGCAGTCAAATTTGAAAAACCTGTATTTCTTTTTATCATAATGCAAGAATCCTAGCACAAAAGACCCGACATTTCGACAAAAAAGAAGCTCCAAAAATGCCCAATTTTTCTCATAAGACATCAGAACAGATGGATTCTGGAAGAATGCAGAGGAAGCACAAGCGTGAATTCAGCCCACTTTCCAAATTCGCTGTCCGCCGTTAGGGTTCCGTGATGAGCTACGGCTACAGCCTGCGCAATCGGAAGGCCGAGCCCGTATCCGCCAGTTTTTCTGGCGCGGCTGACATCAGAGCGATAGAAGCGAAGGAAAATCTTCTTCAAATCCTCTTTTTTGATTCCATGCCCAGTATTGTAGACCTTGAACACAACCCTGTCCTTTTCGACCTTGGCGGACACCCGTATCAGGGCGTTCTCGTCGGAATTCTTCACGGCGTTGTCCACGAGAATCACGGCGACCTGCTTGATTTGGTGCTCATCACCCACAAATTCGATTCCGGGCTGAATATCCATCTCAAGCCGCTTCTGCTGCTCAAAAATGACACTCTCGAAAGGAAGTATGGCGTTTGTCACGGCCGACGAGAAATCAAATTTTGAACACTGGGTCTCGATTCTGTCCGCATCGTTCTTTGCCAGATACAGAAGATTCTTGACCAAATGCCCCATGCGCTCGTTCTCGCTCTTTATGTAGTTGAGCCAGCGGTTGTCGGGCATTTCCGGCATGAGGACATCGAGATTGGCGCCGATTACAGCAATCGGAGTCTTCAGCTCGTGGCTGGCGTCGGCTATGAACTGACGTTGTTTTTGGAAGGCACCTGCGACAGGCATCACAATTATGTGCGACAAAAGGAATGAAACAAGGAAAGCGAAGAAGATGCTGACAATGAAGACGTAAAAAGCCCCCTTCGTCATGAGAAGAATCGTGGAAAGCTCGCTGCGGCGATTGACGACGCTGACCAGCAGGGTTCCGTCAAGGTTCTCAAGTATGCAGTAGACAAAGCCGTCAAGATGACCGACTTTTTTTCTGCCCTTGACCACTTCAGGAGCCTCGCTCGCCACATTCAAGACCTTTCTGACGAAGACGAAGACTTCATCTCTGGTCATGTTCAGCGGAAAGTCGTTTATGACTTCCAAGACACCTCCGCTCGAAGACAAGAGCACGGAAAAGTAGTTGCGAAAGTCATTGTCGCTTTTCACTTCGATAATGAACGAATCGCACCTTCTGATATCCGGGAACTCATCGCGGGGACCGAAATCCAAGACAGGGTCCTTTCTATCCTCGGCGGGATGGAACGCAGGTCCGGGACGATGCCCGGCATTTTCGACGAGCATTTCGACAAAGCGCATCGACTTGTTTTCCTCGCTGGAGGATATCCAATAAAGGACACCCGTTATCATCACCGCAAGGAAAATGGTTATCAATGAGACAACAAGCGCAACAATCTGTAGGCGCAGTTTTTTCAGAACATTCATCAAACACGCCTATCTAGTTTCATCCTCAAGCGAATAACCGATTCCCCTTGCGGTCCTGATTCTCACAGTCGCACCGAGGTTCTCGAACTTCTTCCTGATGAAAGAAAGATAAACTTCCACATTGTTGTATTCGGCGTTGGAGTCGTTGCCCCAAATTTTTTCGATGAGTTTCTCCTTCGTGAGAATCTGGTGAGGATTCTCAAAAAGAAGCTCAAGAATCTGGAATTCCTTGAGGGAGAGCTTGATGGCCTTTCCTGTCTGTGTCTGAAGCTCGCAGTTCTTCTTGCTCAGTGTCAAATCTCCGAAAGTTATCGACGTGTCCTTTATGTCGCCCTTTCTCCTGGTCAAGGCCCTGACACGGGCGAGCAGCTCGTCCGTGGAGAATGGCTTGGTCAGATAGTCGTCGGCTCCGGCATCAAGTCCGGTAACCTTGTCCGAAACCTCATCCTTGGCAGTAAGAAGAAGGACGGGAACATTGTTCTTTTCCTCTCGAAGTTTCTTCAGCACGGTAATTCCGTCGATTCCAGGCAGCATTATGTCGAGCAGGACGGCATCGTAGCTTCCAGACTCGGCGTACTTGAGACCGTCTGTTCCGTTCAGCACAGCGTCGACCCCAATCTTGTTCTTCTTGAAAATCTCGACAAGGGCGTTCGACAATCCCTCTTCATCTTCTACAAGCAATATTCTCATAATTTCCTCCTCTAAAATAATGCTTTCAGAATACAAGTTTCTCTTATATTCATAATAACCCCAAATGCAAAGTAGACTCTTAAAATAAATTTTACGTAAACTTAAATTCCGAGGCTCTTCAAAAAAGTGGCATTTTCCGTTGTTCAACGAAATCATAAAATTTATAATTCACTAATTTCATAATTTCATTTACTTGGAGAAAAAAATGGCAA
>CAMHLH010000204.1 GCA_946185925.1 uncultured Treponema sp. | reverse complement strand
GAGCATGAGGAGGAATTCAACCGCATATTGATGCTGAACGAGGCGGACGAAATCGAGTCGGATGACGACGATGCGACCGCGGCCGCCAAAAGGGCTTTCGGCGTGAAATACCTTTTTCCCTGGCAGCGGCTTGTCATTTCGAACATTCTGGACGCCGCAAAGAACATCGAGGCCGACGGGTCGTTCTCGGATAATCTGGACGACGATGAATTTTGCAGGGGCAGGCAGATTGTCCTGCTTCCGACCGGTGCTGGAAAGTCCATGTGCTTTCTGGTGCCGTCCTTGATTTTGAAGGGGCCGACCCTCGTCTTCTATCCGCTCTTGGCGTTGATGGCGGACCAGAAGCGGCGCATGGACGAGGGCGGCATTTCCTGCGTGGTCTTCAAGGGCGGGCAGTCTTTCGAGGAGCGCGAGGAGAATTTCAGGAGGATTTCCGAAGGAGCCAAGGTGATTCTCGCGAATCCCGAAGTCCTGCAGAACGACGGTCTCGTGAAGCGGCTGGCGGGCTGCGGCATCTCCCACATCGCAATCGACGAGGCGCACTGCGTCTCCGAATGGGGCGACTCCTTCCGGCCCGCCTATCTTTCGCTCGGAGAGATAATCCGAAAACTGAACGTGAAAATCGTCACGGCCTTCACGGCCACGGCTTCTCCGCCAGTGCTCAAGCGGGTGGGCGAGATTCTCTTCGACGGCTACTACCATCTTTTAAAAAGCGACAGCGACAGGGCGAACATCCACTATTCGGTTCTCCACGCGTACGCCAAGGAGAAGGCCGCCCTCGAATGCGCCTTGCGGATGAAAAAGCCAATGATAATCTTCTGCGCCACCCGCCCCCGGACTGAGAACATGGCTCGGATTCTTGTCGAAGTCTTCGGCGTTGAGAAAGTCCGCTTCTACCATGCAGGCATGACGAAGGAGGAGAAACTTTCGGTGGAAAAGTGGTTCTTCGACTCCGACGACGGAATCTTGACAGCGACTTGCGCCTACGGAATGGGCATGGACAAGGGAAACATCTATTCCGTCGTGCATCTTGACGCTCCGAGCCACTTGGAGAATTTCATCCAGGAGGCGGGCAGGGCGGGCAGGAAGGGCGATTCCGTCCGTTCGGTGCTGATTTGGAACCACGCGGACATGAACCGCCACGAGAAGGCTCCGCCAGAAAGCCGCGAGCGCGTTATGGGGGATTTCGTGCTTGAGAAAAACTGCCGCCGCCAGTTCATGCTCGACTATCTCGGTGGGGAAAAGACCGTCTGCTCCGGATGCGACTTGTGCGACGCGCGGAAAAATGGGCGGAATGTTTCGGTGAGGGCTGAGGATGCCGAGTTCGCATTCAGGTTCGTGAAAAGGAACAGGCGGGTGTTCAAAAGGAATGAGCTTTCCGGGGAGCTTTCTGAATTGTTCAATGAAATGAAGATTGGCGTTTTTGGAATGAACGTCTGGGAGGATAGGGACAGTTCCGCGATAATCTCACAGTTGCTTTCTGAGAGGCGGATTAAAATCTGCTCGGGCTTGTGGAAGGACCGTGTCGACATCGACAAGAAAAACGCCATGCCTGGAAAAATCCTTTGCATGGCGTTGAAAAAGCAGAAACTCAGACGTCATTTCCTTCGGCTTTTTCACCGCTTCCACCGTCTTCGCCTTTGCTTTCGGCATCTGGAACTGGTGCTGAAAAATGCACGACTTTTCTCTTGAGCGGAGGCTTCTTTCTGTAGCGCACAACAGCCGTGACAATCTCGAAGTAGATGACTATGAGTACAGTCGTTATTATGACCTTGGGGTCGCTTATCACTGTTTTTATTATTGGAATGAAAGTGTTCATGAATCTATTTTCGGTGTTTTTTCTCCACTATTTTATCTATTGACTACAGTTTTTTTCGTAAGCTAGAATTTTGTCTCATTCGCAACAGATTTGAAAAATGGAGAACACGATGACTGGAATTGTTGATTACAACGCTGGAAACATCAAAAGCGTGGAGAGGGCGCTCGCCTTCTTGAACGCTCCCTATGTCCTGTCGAAGAATCCGAAGGATTTGGAGAAGTGCGACAGGATTGTCTTTCCCGGTGTGGGGGAGGCGAAATACGCCATGGAGCAGCTTTCCGCTACGGGCTTCGACGGATTTTTGAAGGATTGGGCGGCCGCAGGAAAGCCGCTCTTGGGAATCTGCCTCGGCTCGCAGATAATCTTCGAGCATTCCGAGGAGGGGGACGTCGACTGTCTTGGAATATTGAAGGGAGAAATCCGCCATTTTTCGAGCGTCTGGAAAAAGCCCGACCTCCTCAAAATCCCGGAGATGGGCTGGAACGACCTTTCGTACATGAACGGCGGAAGTCCGCTTCTCGATGGAGTACCCGAACATTCCGACTTCTATTTCGTCCATTCGTATCTCATCCAGCCGACCGACCCTTCAATCATCAAGGCCGCTGTCGACTACGGCTGTCTTGTTCCTGCGTGCGTGTCTTCCGGCAGCGTCACGGCCTTTCAGTTCCACCCGGAAAAATCGGGCAAGTGGGGACTCAAGATTTTGGAGAATTTCGTAAAAGGAGACTTGAATGCTTAAGAAGAGGATAATCGTCTGTCTTGACGTGAAGGACGGACGCACGACCAAGGGTGTGAAATTCCAGAACAACGTGGACATCGGAGACCCTGTTGAAATGGCGGCCGAGTATTACAGGCAGGGTGTGGACGAGCTTGTCTTCTACGACATCATGGCTTCCGCGCGTGGAAGGGGGCCGATTCTCGACTTGATTTCGCGTGTCGCGTCCAAAGTGTTCATCCCGTTCTGCGTGGGAGGCGGCATCGGAACAATCGAGGACATCCGCTCGACTATCCTTGCGGGCGCGGAGAAAGTCAGTTTGAATTCGCAGGCGGTGAAGAATCCCTCTCTCATAACCGAGGGCGCGCGCGTGTTCGGCAACCAGTGCATCGTGCTCGGAATGGATGCCGCCAAGGACGGCGACTGCCCGAGCGGCTACCGCGTCTACATCAACGGAGGCCGCGTGAAGACCGACCTGGACGCTCTTGAATGGGCGAAGAAGGCGGTTTCGCTTGGAGCCGGCGAAATCGTGCTGAACTCGATAGACGCTGACGGCGTGAGGAACGGCTACGAACTCGACCTCACGAGGATGATTGCCGAGAACGTTCCTGTCCCGGTCATCGCTTCTGGCGGCGGCGGAACGCCCAAGCACCTTGCCGACGTTCTGAGGGACTCTCCTGACGGCGGAAAGGCCGATGCCGCCCTTGTCGCGTCGATGGTGCATTCGATGGGCTACACTGTCGGCGGAATCAAGGAGGAGCTTTCAAGGCTCGGAACTCCTGTCCGCCTCTGATTGTTGAGTCGTTTGTGAATCGGGAAGTCCTTGCCTGAAAAGTTCCAGCATGGATTTCCAGTTTCTCGATGAGGCGAGAATCCCACGGTTCGCCGCGTTGGAGAACATCAGGAAGGCGAAGCTGAATTTGTTCATGCTCCGGCGTGCTATGTGCTTCATCGCGGCGTTCATGATGCTTTTTGAGACCGTGGACGTGGAGTCCGTCTCGTCGAGTATGTCGAAAGCCGCGTCCACTGTCGCCGCGTCCATTATCGAAGCGATGTCGGTCTGCGTGAGCTTGTCGAAAGCCGTGAGAGCTGCGTGGCTCGCGATTATCTCCATTCTGCAGTCGGCGTTGTGCGAGTGCGTGTTCATGATTCCCCCGGCGAGCTTGACGAATTTTCCTGCGTGCCCGACGAACATGACGTGCGTGAAGCCAAGTTCCACCGCGAAGTCAATCGCCTTGCCGATGAAGTTCGAGCAGTGAACGACGGGCGCGTCCTTCAATTCGGGGAAATTCTTCAGAAAATCCGAGCCGAAATTCCCCGGCGTTATTATCAGCGGAAAAAAATCCGTTTCGTTGTTTTTGAGTTTGTTTTTGAACTTGCTCTTGAAGTTGCTCTTGAGGACTTTCATCTCCACGAAAATCGATTCAACAAGGGCTTCCTCGCTCATCGGGGTCACGACGCCCGTCGTTCCAAGAATGGAGATTCCCCCCTTTATGCCGAGCACCGGATTGAACGTGTTCTTCGCGATTTCCTCTCCGTCCGCGGCTGATATTTCCACTTCCACGTTGTAGCGTTTTCTCTCTCCGCATTTTTCCGCATTTTCGGCTTCTTCGATTGCGTCAGTCACTGCCTTCTTTATCATCTTTCTTGGAACCGAATTTATCGCGTGCTCTCCGACATCCTGGTCGAGCCCCTTCTTCGTGACGATTCCAATGCCGCTTCCGCCTTTTATTTTGATTTTGACCCTGCCTTCTTCGTTGCTGTCGCTTTCTGTGTTTTCTCTGTTTTCGGAGATTTCGTTGATTGTGACTTTTGAGCTTATCTCGATTCCGTCAGTGGCGTCGGGGTCGTCGCCGGCGTCCTTCTTTATCGAGCATTTCGCGCAGTTCTCGGAGATGATTGTCCCTGCGAGCACTTCCGACACTGCGCTCCAGCCTTTCGGTGTCGTAATCCGGGCGTATTCGATGAATTTTCCGCCCAGCGCGGCTTTTGTCGATGCGAGTGTGGCCATGGCGGCCGCGCTTCCTGTCGTGAAGCCGCATCTGAGATTCTTGCCGCCGCTTTTTATGTACTGTTCCGTGCAGATTTTTTCACTGTCGTCGTTCTCGTTTTGCATGTTTTTGATTTTAACGATTCATTTGATTCAACAAAACCTCAAAAAATGTCAAAGTTTTTCAATGTCAGCATCGATTATCTCGTCGGAAACG
>CAMHLH010000203.1 GCA_946185925.1 uncultured Treponema sp. | reverse complement strand
GTCTACTTGTTCGCCCTTCTGGTTCCCGTCCTCCTCATATTGAACGCGGTCCACGCGAACAGGTACACGGCCTTGAAGAGGGAGCTTTCCAACTTGGAGAAGTCCCAGGTCCAGCTCGTCGAGAAAAACCGCGAGCTGATTTCGGAGATAAGCGTGCTTTCAAGTTCCGACAGAATCGAGCGGATTGCCGAGCGCGATCTTGGAATGCACAAGGCTCAGAAAGAGGACATCGTGCGCGTCGAAATCAAGACGGGCAACAGATAGCCCCCCGTTGAATTTTTCTTGTTGAATATTGTTTAGGGGAATTTGCCATGAACGAATCTTTGCTTTCACTTTCCGAAGTTTTGGAATCTCTTGCTGAAATCGGCGGAAGACTTTTGAACGGGTCTTTCGACGAGTCGTCTTTTTGCTTCAAGTCCGTGGAGACCGATTCCAGAAATGTCGTGGAAAAAACATTGTTCGTTCCGTTGGTCGGAGAAAGGCAGGACGGCCACAACTTCATACAGCCGGCTATCGACAAGGGGGCCAGCGTCGTTTTCGTCTCAAGGGACGATGAGCTTGTCCACACTTTCATGGAGCGGAATCCTTCTGTTGCGTTCGTCTATTCTTCCAACACGATGACGGCTCTGCAGAAGGCGGCCGGCTTCTATGTGAGAAAGTTCCCGAACCTCATCCGCTGTTCTGTGACCGGCTCCAGCGGAAAGACGACCACCAAGGAGCTTGCGGCGTCCATTCTTTCTCAGAAATACAAGGTCGTGGCGAATTTCGGAAACTACAACTCGGAGACGGGACTGCCGCTTTCGGTCTTCAGGATAAGGGGCGACCACGAGCTTGGCCTTTTCGAGATGGGAATGAACAGGGAGAACGAAATCGGCGAGATTGCCGATGTTTTCCGCCCGAATTACGGAATTGTCACCAACATCGGAACTGCCCACATCGGCATTCTCGGAAGCAGGGAGAACATCGCGAAGGAAAAGAAGAAGATTTTCAATTTCGTCGATGAGAATGGAGTCGCCGTCATACCCGCGGGTGATGATTTCGCCTCGTTCCTTGCCGATGGCGTGAAGGGGAAGGTCGTTCTTTACGGTGTCGATTCAAATCCACGGATAAAGTTCATTTCCGACGAGGGGCTTTATGGAACCCGTTTTTCGGTGGACGGCTTGGAAATCACACTCGCCCTTCCTGGAAAGTACAACTACATGAATGCTTTGGGATCCATATCGCTGGGGCTTGAATTTGGCCTGACTGCCGAGCAGATAAAGCGTGGTGTCGAGAGCGTGAAACTTTTGGGCGGCCGCTCCGAGCTTGTGAAGGGAAAGTACACAGTCTTGAAGGACTGCTACAACGCGAATCCGGATTCCATGTTCAAGGCTCTCGAACTGGCTTCGTCAATCAAGGTTCCCGGAAAGAAGATTTTCGTGCTCGGCGACATGCTGGAGCTTGGAGCCGATTCTGAGAAGGAGCACAAGAAAATCGGCGACCTCCTTATGAAATTCGATGTGGACATGGTGGTCCTGGTGGGCGACGAGATAAAGTACGCCCTGCTCGGAAAGAACGGCGGCAAACCTCTTTTCTTCGTGTACGTGAAGGGGCGGGACGAAAGCGCGATGGAGCAGGCGGCGGAGGCCATCCTGTCGCATTCGTCGCCTGGCGATTTCATCCTGCTGAAGGGCTCCCGCGGAGTGGGGCTTGAGCGGATTCTTCCGTTGATTGGAATGTGATGTTTTTGCTGCGTGGATTTTGATTGCGAGGTTTGAATGAAATTCAACTTTTTCACGGACAGGCCCTTGGAGAAATACAGGAAGAGCGATCCCCTGATTTTCGTGTCGATGATTCTTCTTTGCGGATTGGGGATTCTTGCTCTTTATTTTTGCTCGCGGAACAGGGGCCTTGAACTCAAAGGCGATTCCCTCTATTTCGTCAAGAGACAGCTTTTCTGCCTTGTCATCGGATTCGCCGCTTTCTTCTCTTTTGTTTCCATGAGCATGGCGACTGTGAAGAAGCTTCTTCCGTTCATGGTCGTCGGCACTGTCCTGCTCTGCCTGCTGACCCTTGTGCCGGGCATTGGAGTCAACGCGAACGGAGCGAGAAGGTGGATACGGATTCCTTTCATCGGAACTTTCCAGCCGTCGGAGCTTGTTAAGTTTTCCCTTGTCCTCTACCTTGCGAATTTCTTCGAGAAGATGAGCGGCCTCAGGAAGAGCCAAAAGAACGTCTTTCCGGCAGTTCTCTGCCTTGTCGTTTTTTTTGCGGTCGTAATGTTCCAGCAGGATTTTTCCACGAGCTTCTTCGTTCTTTTCCTTGGAATATGCATGTTCGTTGTCGCCGGTGAGAAAATCAGGTGGCTGGGGCCTCTGTTCGTCATCCTCACTCCTGTCGGCGCGATGGCGATTTTCATGAACAAATATCGACTGAACAGAATCATCGGATATTTGGACCAGGACCAATTCGCCCAGGCCCAGAACTATCAGCTGATGAACGCGAAAAAGGCGATTATGGCAGGAGGTTTTTGGGGGCAAGGTTTTGGAAGCGGACTCACAAAAATCAATTCTGTGCCGGAAATCCAGACCGACTATATTTTCGCGGGTTGGGCGGAGGCGACAGGCCTTTTCGGCGTGCTGATTTATTTCATCCTTTTGGGCTTTTTCGCCTGGAGGGTTCTCAAATGTTCCTTGACCACGTCCGACCGGTTCGCGTCCCTCGGCGCGTTCGGCTTCCTGCTCGCTATCGTCGGCCAGTCTTTGATGAACGTGGCTGTCGTAGTTGGCGTTCTGCCTACGACAGGCGTTCCTTTGCCGTTCTTTTCTTCCGGCGGAACGTCGATAATAGTAACGATGATGATGTGCGGCTTCATCGTGAGCGCGTCGAGGCTCGACAGCGTGGAGAACAGTCTTTACGCGCACGAGCGCAGCGAGGAGTATTCGGGCGTTGGACAGAAGAAGTCTTTTGATTCGGATGATGTTTGAAGCGAAAAAGTGGGAGGTTTTATATGAGTGATTTCGTTTTTCAGAGTTTCGGAAAAGGCATAAAGAAGGATGTCGGGGTGAAGGGCGAGGCAAAATCAAAATCCAAGACGGCCAGCGGCAACAGAATCCGCGCCTTGAAGTGGTTTGTTGCTGTTTTCGCCTTCATATTCGCCATAGAGGCTGTCGTATATCTCATCATAATTCCGTCTCTGCAGAAGCCCACGATAATTTGGAGCGGCGAGCGGAACTACAACGTTGTCGATTTGTCCAAGGCGATTTCGCCCATGTTGAACAAGAGCTGGGCGAAGTTCGACGAGATTGAGGCCGCGGAGTATCTCCTCGACGTCTCTGGAATAGAGGATGCCCAGATTGTGAAGAGGTTCCCGGACAAGGTGTACATAAACATTGTCGAAAGGGAGCCTGTCGCCATGACTTTTCTTTCCGAGGGCGGCAAATCTGTGCCTATCCAAATTGACAAGAATGGTGTATTATTCACGATACGCTCTGCACAGTCTCGCTCCGAGTCTGAGTCTTCTTCAGGAAAAATCGACGTGTCGCTTCCGTTGATTACTGGGCTTCCCGTGGACGTTTCTTCTGGAAAGATGCAGATTCCTTCGAAATACCGTGGACTCTTGGAGCAGATTGCCGCAATCAGGAATCTATCGCAGAATTATTTCGCCGCTATTTCTGAAATCCACATCGTGACAAAGGAATACGGAAACTACGAACTCGTTCTGTACCCGGTACGCGGGCGCGCGAGAATCTTGATTGGCCGGCAGATTACAGAAGAGGCGCTGCAGTACATGATGGTTGCTTTGGACGTCGTAAACTCGCTTGACCCAAATGTGGCGGAGATTGATCTTCGATACGGTTCGGTGGCTTGCAGGACGCGCAGAAGCACGGGAGATTCTTTTTGACTAACATAATCGTTGGCTTGGATATTGGAACTAGTTTTGTACGCGGAGTTCTCGGCGCGATAAACGAAGATGACAGCGTTGAAATCCTCTGTGTCGCGAAAAAACCGTCCGTTGACTTCATTCGCAACGGGGCGATTGTCAATGTCGGTCAGATGAGCATCGTCGTTAAGGATGTCATTGACGACCTGGAGCAGAATTTCGGATATGAAGTGCATTCCTGCGTTACCGGTATCGGCGGAAAGTATATTGAAAGTCTCAACTCTCACGGCCTTGTTCCGATTTCTTCCATAGGAAAGCGCGACCGCGAGATAAACGAGGACGACATAAGGCGTGTAATCGATGCGGCTCGTGCCATCATGATTCCGCCGGACAGGGAGACCCTCCAGGTCATTCCCAAGGATTTCATAGTCAACGGCGTGAACGGCTACAAGGGGGAGAACGTTCTCGGAACCCAGGCTGTGCGGCTTGAAGTCGATGTCCACATCATCACGGCCTCCAAGACTCAGCTTTCGAACATCGCGAAGTGCGTTGAGCAGGCCGGCTACGATTTGGACTATGTTTTCCTGAAGACATTGGCGGCCACTAGCGCGGTAATGATGAAGGAAGAGAGGGAACTTGGCTCCATCCTCATAGACTTGGGCGGTGGAACCACAGATGTAATCGTCATAATCGACGACGCTCCTGTCTGCACTGTCTCCATTCCTGCAGGCGGCAACATCGTCACAAACGACATAGCCTACTTGAAGGGAATACCCGTGGCGGTCGCCGAGAAGCTCAAAATCGAGTCTGGCTGCTGCTGGGACGAGCTTCTGGTTGACAACGACTCGGAAGTCGTCATTCCCGCGATAGGTGGACGGCCGCCTGA
>CAMHLH010000202.1 GCA_946185925.1 uncultured Treponema sp. | reverse complement strand
GTCTGGGACGACAGCATAGAGCGGCTGTTCGGCAACTTCGACCTTTACTTCAGAAAAGTGCCAGAAACCCCGATTTCAGGAGACAGAATCGTGCAGGTCCTCGCGAAAGTCAAAGTCGACACAATAAATGGTAAGAAGAGCATAACATTGATAGAGAAAGCAAACACGGTCATGCTCAGAAACCAAGAGAAAATCCAGTCGCTGAATCAAAATTGATTTTCATGCGGAATAACAAAAAATTCATAAAAATTTTTGCAGAAAATGAAAAAATCGCCATAAGTTATATGCGTACGAAACAACAAGTTTTTCGTCAGCGAAAATACTTTTCATTTTGATTTTTAGGAGAAAGAACATGGCAGAGAAAAAAAACGCCGCTGCATCTGCGGAAATGTCGGATAAATTGAAGGCCCTCGAAGCGGCCAGACTACAGATTGAGAAGCAGTTTGGAGCCGGCGCCCTGATGACACTCGGAGAGCACGCGGACATGAACACCGTGGACGTCGTTCCTTCAGGCTCCATACTTCTCGACGAGGCGCTCGGAGTTGGAGGTTACCCGCGCGGCAGAATCATAGAAATGTACGGTCCTGAAAGCTCAGGAAAAACAACGCTGGCTCTCCATGCGGTCGCGGAAGCCCAGAAACTCGGAGGCATAGCGGCGTTCATAGATGCAGAGCACGCCTTGGATCCAGTATACGCGAAAAACCTCGGTGTAGATGTCGACCACCTTCTTGTTTCCCAGCCGGATTCTGGAGAGCAGGCGCTCGAGATAACGGAGCAGCTCGTGCGTTCTGGGGCCGTGGACATAATCGTGGTGGACTCGGTGGCGGCCCTGACCCCGCAGAAAGAAATCGAAGGGGAGATGGGAGACTCCGTGATGGGCGTACAGGCGAGGCTCATGAGCCAAGCGCTCAGGAAGCTCACGGCAATTGTAGGGAAAAGCAAATGCATCATCATCTTCATCAACCAGATAAGGATGAAGATTGGCGTGATGTTCGGCAACCCGGAAACCACGACGGGAGGAAACGCGCTCAAGTTCTATTCTTCAGTCCGGCTGGAAATACGCAGAATCGGCTCAATCGACGGCAAGGGCGAGGAAGAGGCCGTAGGAAACCAGGTCAGGGTCAAGATAGTGAAAAACAAAGTCGCGCCACCATTCAGAAAGGTCGAGCTAGACATCTATTTCGGCAAGGGAATTTCGGCTACGGCATCCCTGCTCGACTCTGCTGTCAAGCACGGGCTTATCGACAAGAGAGGAGCATGGTACACAAGGGGTGACGAAAAAGTCGGCCAGGGCAAGGAAAACGCCATAAGCTACCTCACGAACAATCCTGAATACACCCACAATCTTGAAGTCCAGCTCAGGGACGAAATCTTCCCAGGCCAGATTTTAAAGACGAAGGAGGGAGAGCCGGTCTACCCAGAGCAGGTAGAGCACATGAAGGCAAAGGAAAAGGAAGCCGCCGAAAAAGCGAAGGCTGAGGAAAAAGCGAAAAAAGAAGCTGAAAAGGCAGCCCAGAAAGATGACAAGGGCGAATCAATGGAAATACCAGCCGATTCGTCAGCGGCTGTCGCAGAGAGCGGCGATGCTGCCTTCTGATTTTGTAATCCTCGGGCTCGGCTCAAACCGACCGACGGAAGAGGACAGTTGCGTGGACCTGCTCAGGAAGGCCTGCGCCAAGCTGTCCCCTCTCTTCAAAAATTTAGAACTGTCCTCAATTTACCGCACAAAGCCCATGTATGTTGAAAATCAAAATTTCTTCCATAACATGGTCTTCTGCGGTTTTCTGTCGTCAAAAATCACACCTGACAAGCTGCTTGAAGAAATACACAAAATCGAAGCCTCGCTGGGACGAGACAGAAGCAGGGAAATCAGGAACGGTCCCAGGACAATCGACATAGACATAGAGCTTTACGGAAGCGAAAGGGTGGAACAAGCAGACCTGCAAATTCCACATCCAAGGATTCAGGAGCGGGCATTTGTCCAGGTTCCCCTCTTTGATGCACTGTCCGGAAAATTCAAGCATTTAAGGACAGCCGCATCAACCTTTCTTGGCATAGAGCAGAACAGGATTCCCGGCAGCAGCGATGTCGAATTTTTCATGGACGCGGCTTCCTTCATGATGCCGATAAAGAATATTGTTGAAAAAAATTGAGTGGTGGATTTTATGGAAAAAAGAAAATTTTCCGTCGGAGAATTCGATGGACCGCTAGACCTTCTTTGGGCGCTCATAAAAGAAAACAAAATCGACATATACGACATTCCGATTGCGGTGATAACAGAACAGTTTCTCGACTACCTAGACTACGCCACGAGCGTGGATTTGGGCGACTTGTCAGACTTCTACAGGATGGCGTCGAAACTCTTGCACATAAAGAGCAAAATGATGCTTCCGGTGGAGCAGAGCCTGGACGACGAATTCGATTTCGACGATCCTAGGGAAGACTTGGTCGAATCGCTGATTGAGTACCAAAAATTCAAGCAACTTTCATCGCTCATGGAAACAAAGGAAGACGAAAGCGAATGGAATTTCGAGCGGAAAAGGATAAGAAGGAAGCTCCCGAACGACGAAAGCCAGGACGAAATTTGGGAAAAAATCGACACGGCCACCCTCTTGAACCAAATGCAGCGCATATTCAAAAATTTGATGACCAACTTCTCCGACTCAAAAATCCTGGACATGTACGAGGAGATTTCCGTAAATGAAAAACTGACCCTCATGGAAGAATACTTTTCTAAAAAAGACGAGTTCATGTTCACGGATTTGATAGTGAGAGCCGGCAACCAGCTGGATTTGGTATGCGCCTTCATGGCTGTTCTCGAAGCCGTGAAGTTCAAGATGGTCGTAATATACCAGAACAGGATGTTCGGAGACATAAAAATCAAGAAATTCCAAAGCAAGAAAAACGGTTGAGGACTATCATGACAGAAAACGAAAACGAACAAGTGGATTTTGCATCGACATTCGATTCAGACAAGAAAAAATCGGCATTCGTGGAGATGATTCTCTTTCTCGAAAGCGAACCGCAGAGCGTAGAATCCCTCATGAAGGCGACAAAACTGAGCGAGGAGGAAATCGAACGGTCAATCGATTTTTTGAAGGAAAAATACACGGCCGATGAATCAGGGCTTGAGCTGACGTTCATAACAGGCGGCTACGCCTTGACCCCGCGAAAAATCTACTGGGCCGCGGTCAAGGACAGATATGGAAGAAAAAACGAAGGCAAGCTCTCCCGCTCCGCCCTCGAAACGCTTACGATAATAGCTTACAAGCAGCCGATAACAAGGGCCGAAATCGAATCGATACGAGGAGTTCCCCCAGACAACATGATAAGGATGCTGACCGAAAGAAAACTGGTGAAGGAAGTCGGCAAAAAAGATGGTCCGGGAAAGCCAACCCTTTTCGGTACGACTGATGAATTTTTAAGGTTCTTCCAATTGAATTCAATCGCAGACTTGCCTAAACTTGATGAAAAAGAAGAAGAGAGGTTCATACTTGCCCGCTGAAAAAAAATTGACACGGCTCCAGGCATTTTTGGCCCATTGTGGAGTCGCAAGCCGCAGAGCCTGCGAAAAAATAATTCTGGACGGAAGGGTCTCGGTCAACGGCTCCATAGTTACGGAGCTTGGAGTGAAAGTTTCTGATACGGACTCGGTTTTCGTGGACGGGAAGCAGGTCAGACCGGAAGAAGAGAAGCGATATGTGCTGCTGAACAAACCGGCAGGCTATGTTTGCACACAATCAGACGAACAGGGACGGCCTGTCGCTGTGGATTTGCTCAAGGCGACATTTCCGGAAAGGCTCTACAATGTCGGCAGGCTGGACATGTTCTCGACAGGAGCCATAATTTTCACAAACGACGGAGATTTCGCCGCCAAGGTTTCGCATCCAAGCGCGGAAATCGAAAAAGAGTACATAGTCGAGTCCTCAATGCCACTGCCTAGGGATTTGGCGGAAAAATTCAAGAAAGGCATCAGGGTCGAAGACGTATTCTACAAGGCAAAGGATGCGCAGGAATTGAATTCCCACAAAATGAAAGTCGTCCTTGTCGAAGGAAAAAACCGAGAGATTCGACGGGTCTTCGAGAACGCCGGAGTGGCGATAAGGAGCCTTGAACGTGTAAGGATAGGCTCCATACAATTGGGGAACCTCAAGACCGGGGAATTTCGGCAGCTTTCAGACTTTGAAGTGTCATCGCTTCTAAAAATATGCAAAACTAAAGGAGAATAATCGTGGTAATTGCAATGGATGGCCCTGCGGGGACCGGAAAATCGACCATCGCTTCGATAATAGCGAAAAAGTTGGGAATCGTTTATCTTAACAGCGGAAGCTTCTACAGGGCTTTGACCCTGGCCCTGATCGAGGCGGGAGTCGACATGACCGACGAAAATGCGGTTGTCGACTTCTGCAAAAAGCAGAGCCTGGACTACATCGACTCAAGGCTCTACCTTAACGGCGTGGATGTGGAGGACAGGCTCCACGAAGACGCCGTAAGCGCAAAAGTGGCGCCGGTTTCTTCTATTGTTGCCATAAGGCACCTTGTCAACGACAGGATGCGGGAGCTTACTTCAAAATTGGACATAATCTGCGAAGGACGCGACATGACGACCGTTGTCTTTCCCAACGCCGATTACAAATTCTACCTTGACGCATCGATTGACGTCCAAGCCCAGCGCCGGTTCAATCAAGGAGTCAGCAACCTGACTCTCGAAGAAATCAAGGAAGCCATAAAGAAAAGAGACGAAATAGACAAAAACAAAAAAG
>CAMHLH010000201.1 GCA_946185925.1 uncultured Treponema sp. | reverse complement strand
CGCCCGACGCTATGTTCGACTGGCCGCAGACCGTGGAAGCGATGAGGAACGACGAATTGTGGTGCTGCTCGTGGAAGGGGAAAATCAGGTTGTTCAGGATTTCGCAGCACGAGACCGTGGAATTGTCGCCGAGCACGGAATTCAGGAGCCTCGCCCCGTACTTCAACTGGCAGTTCCGACCGATGACGAAGCGCACCGCGACCGCCTGGTAGAAAATGCGCGCCCTGTAGCCGACGATTCCGTTCACAAGCTCCACGCCCTCCCCTATCTGGCTCGGCTCGTCCTCGCTCGACAGAATCGTTATGTTCTTGAGCTTGAACGCGCCCTTTATGTATGCGTTCTCGCCCACCTTCACGTCCTTCAAGAGAGTCGTGTTCTTGACGACAGTGTTGTCCCCAATGAAGCCAGAACTGTCGAGCGACTTTGAAAAAGGCTTCTCCGTAATCTCCCTGAATTTTTCCATGAGGACTGAATCCTCCCTGTAGCGGGACCAGAGGAAAGCGTCCGCGGCAATCATGTCCTCGAACGGCAAGACGGCGCGGGCATCGTTCTCGTTACCCACGCCAATCCAGATTCTGTTCGACTCAGGCTCCCCCTCCTTGAGCACTCCGTTCCCGAATTTTGAATGGTTCGTGCAGGAAATCTCGGAGATGTTGAAGAGGATGACCTTGTTTCCGATTCTGTAGTTGGAGAAGTATTCGACGTTCCTCACGCAGACGTCATCGCCCAGGACTACATTCTCCACGTTCGAGGAGTACAGCCCCGCGCACAGGCAGAGGTCGTGGTACTTGAGGTTCACCTTGCGGACAAGCCCGAAGACCAAGAAGCCGCGTATTTCGTTGCCGCGGACGAGGGACGGGTCGAAGCCCCTCTCGTCGACGAACACGTTGCCCCACGATTCGTCTTCGTTCACGTTCGTCTTCTTCAATATGTCTATCTCTTCCTTTGAGAGTCGTCTCTTGCCCGCGAGCGATTTCTCGTCGAGCGGCGGAAGAGTCCTGCAGTTCGGTTCTGTTGAGAGCGTAATCATTCTTAGAATTTCGGAATTTGGACACCGTGTGTTTAGAACTGGAAAATGGTCTATAATGGCTTCATCCATAATTCAAAAAGCAGGAAACGAAATTGAAAATGAAGACAAAAATATTGAAACCACTAAAAAGGACGGTCTTGCCAATCCTCGTCTCGGCATTTCTGGCGACGAACGCGGAAGCCTTCTCCTCAAAGGACATCCGGCTCATGACGTTCGAGAACGGGCTCAAGATGTACTTGATAGAGGACACGACGAGCGCGCTCGTGCGCATGGAGATACGGACGGCGGCCGGATACTCGGCGCAGGACGAGGGCAACGTCGGCTACTTTCCGCTCTACGCGAGGCTCAAGAACGCGATGATAGACTCGGAGAGCGCGACACGGCTGCAGATTTGCGCGCCGAGCGATGCGGAGAAGGCGATGCAGAGCCTTTCGGAGATGCTCGAACCGCTCTCGCTCAGCGAGGCGAGGCTCAGGGCGGAGATAAACAACGAGCAGGCCGCCACATCCCTCTACGCATCGGACTCGGCGGGATTCATAAACTCGGCGATAGAGGCGAAGGTATTCCCGGAAGCCCCGTGGAAAAGGGAGTCGAGCACGAACCCGGCCATATTCAGGGAGAAGTCCATATCGGAGTCCAGGGCGATACTCAACGACATCGCGAGGAACTACTACACGAGCGACAACACCGTCCTATTCGTCAGCGGCAACATCACGGCGGTGGCGGCGGAGACGTACGCCAAAAGGCACTTCGGCAAATTCAAGAGGGCGGAGACCAGGCGGACGGAGAGCGAGGCCGAGAGGCGCATAAAGGGCGACATCAAAAGCGGAAGGCTCGACACCGGAAGGCTCTTCGTCCTCACCGACCCGAAATTCTCCGACGAGATGGCGCAGGTCGTAGTCCAGTACACTTCGCTCACGCAGGAGGAGTGCGACATGGCGGCCACGGCTATGGAAGAGGAATTCTCGCTCTTCAAAAAGAGGCTCACGGAGGACAAGACGCTCGGAATCAGGGGCAACGAGTACATAAACGCGGCGTCCGCGCAGAAGGCCGGATCCTCAAGGCTTTTGATACAGACGCTCATGGAACGGACGAAAACACCGCAGGCAGAGCAGATAAAATCGCTCATGGAGAAACTCGACGGCTCGTTCTTCACGAAAGAGGCGTTCGACTACGAAATCAACCAGTACACAAGCTCCTTCGTCCAGAGGTGCGACTCATCGACGGAGATAATGCAGACCCTCTCCGACTGGGCATCCCTCAGGGGCGACGAATCGCCGGAAAAGACGCTTTTCAACAGAATCGAGACTCTCAGGAAGACGGACCCCGAAAAACTCTCCAAGAAAATCGCAAGTGAGAAGCCCTTCGTCTTCGTCCTCATGAATTCGGCGCAGTACGCGAAAAACGAGAAGGAATTCTCCAAGATGGGATTCAGGCAGATAACGAAGAAGAACGGAGCGTGGTTCAACCAGCCGTACTACAAGGAAGTCACAAAGACGAGGAACACGATGGCGAACGACTTCGACGAGGAGAGCGAGGACGCGCGGACGGAATTCGACACGTTCTTCTCGGCAAAGCGGTTCGTGGAGAAGAACAAGGATGACACTTCCACAGCGAAGCTCGCGAACGGAATCCCGGCCGCGATAAAGAGGACGAACACGAACATGGCCGCCCTCGCAATCACGATAATGGGAGGCGACCTCACGTTCAAGGACGAGGCGGGGCTAGCCACTGTCCTCGTGGACGCTCTCGCGCTCAACATAAGGAACCAGCTCGACATCCTGCACTTCAACGGAAGCACGAAGGGCATGTACTCCGTCACGGCCAAGACGGAGCCGACGCACTCGGTCATAACGGTAAAGTTCGAGTCGGACGAGACGAGGCAGGCGATGGCGGCGATAACGGCGGCGTTGATTTTCGGCGACATAACGCCCGTCATGGCGGACGGAATATGCTACGACGAGAGGACGCAGTGGAGGCAGAAAATCGGAACGGGAGAATTCCAGCTCGAAAGCTTCGCGATGAGGAAACTCTACGAGAAAAGCGACATCGCCCTCATGTACGACATCTCGAAGGACAAGCCGGCGGAGCTGACGTTCAACAAAATCATGGAGAACTATCCGGTGATGATAGACTCGTCGAGGTATTCGCTCGCGCTCGCGGGAAATTTCCCGGACGAGAAGGAGCTTCTGGAGACACTCGACAGCACGTTCGGCTCGCTCGGAACGAACAAGGCCACCGCTTACAAGCCGACAAAAGCAAAAGAACCGCAGCTGAACCTGCAAGAGAAGAGAATCGCGATGAAGCACCTCTTCCTCACGGACGTGAGCCCGGAGAAGGCAGGCCCCATGCCGGCCACGCTCATCCCCACCACGAAATTCCTCGACCCAGCGCTCTACATCATGAAGTCCCCTTCCCCATCGACCACGGACGCGGCCCTCTTCAACGCGCTGCTTTACGAGATGGCGGAGAGAATCGAAAAGAAGGCGGAGGCGATACAGACCACCGAGAAGCCGACTGTCGTGAAGGTCATCCCTGCCACGGCGCAGATTCCGTTCGCCCGGCTCGTCGCTACGAACGTGGAGCGCACGTCCATGCTCGAAAAGTACACGAAGGAAGCGATAGAGGAGCTGAGGGCGGACTTGAAGAGGATAGAGAACGAGGAGGAGAACTCGCGCATGGAAAGGCTCGCGTTCCAGGCGGAAAACAAGGACTCGAATGAAGCCCCCCGGTTCGAGAAGGCGGAACTCATATCGAAAATCGAGAACAAATGGATAATGGTGAATCTTTCCGAAAGCGGGACAGCGGCAGGCTCGGCCGCGCTCATGCAGAAGAGCGCGATGGAGGGGAACGCGAACCTATACCTCGACCAGTACGCCGCCATAGACGAAGCGGACGCGGCCTCCTACGGCAGAATCATGGACGCGTACATCACGGAAGTCCCCAAAAACAGAATCTACTCATCCGACTCGAAGAAATAGATGTCCATTTTCAGAAGCACACGCCGTCGAGAGTGATGTCGAAGTTGTCTGTCGGGATAAAATCGACGATTTGGCACGGCAGGCAGATTCCGACGGCTTTCGCATTCGGGCAGGCTTTTTTCAGCGCGGAAAGGAAGCGGTCGTAATAGCCCTTGCCGTGCCCGCACCGCCCCCCGGCTTTCGTGAACGCGATTCCAGGAACGGCGACGACCACGCTCTTCCCGGCAAGCGAATCCAGACGGAGAGGCTCAAGCCCTTCCGCCGGCTCCGATATCCCGAACGCGCCGGGAGACAGCTGGGATTCCACGGATTTTTCCCCGCCCAAAAAGAAAAATTCAATCTGCGTGTCGGAAACGACCTTGGGCAAGGCAAGCCGTTTAGAAGCAAGCGCGCGGGCGTTCAAGAAAGACGAGTCGATTTCAAGGTTGCCGGTGGAAAACGAAAGGACGACATCGGCCTCAATGAACTCCTCCATCGAACAGAACCTTTCGCACACGCGCCTGGATTCCGCATTTGCGTCATGCTCGGCGAAGAACGAAGAGAGAATCCCCTTCATTCGTTTCCGAAGCTCTTTTTTTCTATTTTTGGCATCCCCAAAAAGATTTCCGCCATTCTCTTCCGTTTTTTCCATCGACTCCCCCTCCTCTTCCCCAAAAAGCGTTCCCGCCCCGCAACGCAAACAAAAATGGACAAAAAAAAGGCTGAATCCGCAAGATTAAATCTTCAAGATTCAGCCTTCAATCAGCGACCCCTGCTGGGCTTGAACCAGCGACACACGGATTAACAGTCCGTTGCTCTACCGACTGAGCTAAGGGATCA
>CAMHLH010000200.1 GCA_946185925.1 uncultured Treponema sp. | reverse complement strand
GGGTCGGCAAGTCGACCATATCGATAACGGTCGCGGCGGGACTCGCGAAAAAGGGGAAGACGGTCCTCGTAGACACCGACCCCCAGGCGAACAGCGGCAACACGCTGGTGGACAAGGTGGACCACCAGCTCTCCGACGTTCTCACGGGGAGGATAGAGCCGCTGAAGGCCCTCGCACCGGCCAAGAGAATCGAGAACCTGTACGTCCTCACGTCGGATCCATTCGACAGCTCGCTCAGGGAGTACCGGCAGACGAAGGCGGCCGCGGAGCCGTTCATCTTCTGCGACCTCATGGAGGAGCTGGAGAAGGGAGGATTCGAATACGCCGTAGTGGACACCGCCCCAAGCTTCGACCTCTTCGAGGAGAACATCTACGCGGCCACGGACTACGTCTACCCCGTCCTGCTCCTCGACATGTACTCGACAAACGGCTTCGACGTGTTCGACTCGAACATCAAGTCCTTCCAGAAGAGGAAGCGCAGCCAGAAGCCCGCCATAAGGGGCGTCATCCTCAACTGCGACGACAACAGGCTCACGGTCAGCAAGCTCGCGAAGGAGGCCCTGCTCAAGCTCGACTACAGGACGTTCGTCATCCCCACGGACCAGACGTTCAAGAAGACGGTCATGCTCAAGGACGTCGTCCTGAACTACTCGGAGACGAAGAAGGAGACCGTCGAGACCATAGGGAGAATCGTCGGCGACATAACGGAGTAGTAGAAGATGCCCATAAAGAAAAGCGACCTGAAGATCGACACGAAGAACCTCGAGGCGAAGAGGGACGAGGAGAGGTCCGAGAGGAAGAGGGAGGAGGAGGGGGAGAAGGTCTCCGCCTACCTGGCGAAATTCAAGACGAGCGACCTCGAGCGATACAAGGAGTTCTGCCTGAAGAAGCGGATGACGCTGAGGCAGCTGATAGAGACGAGCGTGGACTACCTGGTGAGGCAGTGCGAGGAGGAGAGGCTCGTCATAACATCCAGCGGGGTTTACGAGAGGAAATAGGAGAGGGGACCAAAGACGCACGGAGGCATTCGCATGGACGAGAGAAGCACAAAGACAGTCGGGGAGATAATGAGGCAGAGGACATGGAGCGGAAGCGACGCCGGGCTGCTCTACCTGCACTCCGCGGCGAACGACATAACGGATTCGCTCAGCGGGACCAGGACGCGGCTCCCGTTCACGCAGAAATCCTTCGAGAGGATAGTCAAGAGCCTGGTGGAGAGGCCGGCCGAGTACCAGACGTTCTGCGTGTACGCGGAAATCCGCAACCTCGTCATGGACGTGGCGAAGGAGGACCAGACGTTCAAGCAGCAGTTCTACCACTTCCTCTACGCCCTGCTCCCGCGCTTCCAGGAGATGGCGCGGGCGGAGAAACTCTCGCGGCTCCTGGCAAGACTCCCGGAGGCGGAGAGGGCGGAGGCGGAGGCGACGGTGCTCAGCCCGGAGAACCTGCTGTCGGACGGCTTCCAGAAGGTCCGCGCGGAGATGGCCCCGGCGGGGGAGTGCATGGAGGAGGCCCTGACCTACTTCGGGATATCCAACGCGGTCATGAAGAAGGTATTCGAGGCCTTCGGCACGGACTCGTTCATGAACCAAGTCCTCTTCGACACGGAGGAGTTCAGGGCGAGCATAGAGGAGCTGAACAGGGCGTTCGGCGAGGTCGAGGAGGCGGCGGGCGGCAGGACTGGCGGCAGGCTCAGGAGAATCTACACCCCGCTCGGCAGCCCGGAGTCGTACGGAAGGGAGGCGGAAGGGTTCGAATTCAAACCCGACGCGGATGCCGGGACGACCATACAGATGATATCGGGTCTCAAGGCGGAGATGACGAGGATGTGCGCGGAAGAGGCGCGCAAGCGGAGGAGGTCGAGATGAGGAGGACGAGGAAATCGTCGGTCGAGATACAGAGCAACATATCGGTCCCGGCCGGCATGGTGGTGCCCGAGGCGGCGTCGTACTTCGACACGCCGAGCAGCCCGACAATCGACCTGCTGCAGAAGAGCATATCGAACTCGAAGAACCTGACACTGCTGGCCGACAGGCAGAGGGACATAAGCCACAGCTCGAGCAAGCAGCTGGAGCTGTTCCAGGCCGCGGACAACTCCAGCATAAAGATAAAGCAGACGACCGACGAGTACACCACGGAGATAACGTTCCGCTTCTCGGACATAGAGAAGGGGCTCCCCCAGCCGGCCAAGAAGCTCTTCCGCTTCATAGCGACGAAGATAAACCAGCAGGCGTTCAGCAACAGGACCCTCAGGAGGGACTACGTGGAGTTCCCGCTGCAGGAGCTCGTGGACGAGGAGCTGTACGGGAGCCTGGACTCCGCCAGGAAGGGCTTCAAGATAGGCATGAAGTCCCTCATGACCATCCTCGTGGAGGGCTCCAGGACCGAGGGGAGGGGGAAGCGGCAGACGAACTACCAGTGGGCGCTGGGGCACATGTTCAGGAAGGCCGCCATCGACAACAACACCTGCCGCGTGCATCTCGAGACCGAGAACAACTGGAACTTCATAATCTCCCAGTACGAGATAATGCCGAAGTACAGCTACAAGCTCTCGAACAGGTGCTACGACCTCACGGAGGCCATATTCTACCTGGCGCGCATAAACTGCAGGGAGATAGCGAAGTCCGGGCAGTTCAACATAAGCTTCAAGGTCGTCCAGCAGAGGCTCGCGCTTCCCGTCAGCACCCCGAACCCCGGACGCGACATCAGGAAGCCCATAATGGACGCCGTCAGGGAGCTGAACGAGCGCGAGAGGGACAGCGCCGACTTCTGGATCGAGACCGTCTGCGACAACTCGCTCTCCCCCCACGACTGGATCGAGAGCGGCTTCATCACCGTGCACTTCGGCTTCCGCTACCTCGAAAAGTACCGCGACATATCCGGCCGGAAATTGCTCCCCCCCCCCTCCACCGACTTTTTACGTTGAAATCCCGACTTTTTACGTTGAAATCCCGACTTTCTACGTTGATGCCCTTTTCGCCAGCCCGCCACCAGTGGGGCTTCAGGGCACCTCGTTTTCCCCAATAGATTATCAATAGATAATCAAGCGTGTGGCCGTCGCACTCGCTACGCGACGGCCCGCCACACGCAAAATTTTCCGCCTTCCACGTTTCGTTCCGGCAGTCTCCAGAGCGACTTTTTACGTTGACGCGAGTTCTCGTTCCCACAGGGGATTCCCGTCAACGTGAAAAGTCGCTTGGGAATTCCGTGCGGAAAAGCCCCCGAAGCTGTACAATATGGGCATGCGTGATTTTCATTCTACAGGGGAGCGGGCATGGACAAGTACGAGCGGATATTGTTCATAGACGAGATGCTGTCCAAGGTGGAGTCGATGGAGGACGCTCCAAGCCCCACCGACATCAGGAGGGCGCTGGAGGCGGTCTGCGGCAGCATCGACAGGTCCACCGTCTGGAGGGACATAAGGGACCTCGAGGAAAAATTCCACGCGCCACTGGACTACGTCGACAAGAAGTCCCCGAGCGGCAAGAGGTGCAAGGGTCTTTTCTACACCTCAAAGGCCTTCAGGGTTCCGGCCATGTTCTCAACGGGCGACAAGATAAGGTCCGCGCAGCTCGTGATGCGCCTTCTCGACAGCGTGAGGGGGACCCCCGTCTACGACGAGGCCGCGGAGGCCTTCAGGGATTTGGCGACCGAGGCTCCGGTCGTGGACTCCAGGGGCGGCATGAAATTCGGCCTGGACAGCGACGAGAGGATAATCTTCATAGGTCCGCCGTGCGTCGCAGTGCCGGATGACACGTGGCGGACGGTCAAGGAGGCGGTGTCGAGGAACCGCAGGCTCAAGTTCTCCTACCACGGAAGGGACAGGACGGTTGAGCCGTACCAGATAATCTTCGGCGACGGAAACTGGAACCTGTGGTGCTACGACTACGGCAGCAGGGAAAGGCGGCTCTTCACTCTCGCCAACATGGAGGGCGCGAGGTTCAAGACGGGGAAGGACAACGAATTCGTCCTTCCCGACGACTTCGACTTCAGGAGGCTGACTCCGGGCTACTTCGGAACCTTCCACTCGGACGAGGACTGCGTGGTGAGGGTCAGGCTCAGGGGCTACGCGGCGAAGTACGCCATGTGCAGGACCTGGGGCGGGGAGCAGACCGTCGAGCGGATTTCCGACGACGAGATAAGGCTCTCGTTCAGGACGTCCCAGTTCCCCAAGGGCGGCTCCGAGGCCTCCTGCGCCGGCGGTCCCATCCTGTCCTGGATTCTCGGCTGGGGCGAGTTCGCGGTCCCGGAGGCCCCCGCCGAGCTTGTGGACATATGGCGGCGGAGGGTGTCGGCCATGTCGGCGGCTCTTGAAGAATGACGCCCGGCACGCCCCCTCAAGGCTTCACAAAGTGTGATTGTTATTATATATTCAAAAAAAGTCGCTTTTATTCCGACTGCACCGGCATGCCGGTGCCACAATCTTTCAAAACACTAAGGGAGAACCAAAAATGAACAAATCAGAATTGATCACGGCCATCGTCGAGAAAAGCTCTAAGGACGGAGTCGAAATCACAAAGAAGCAGGCGGAGTCTTTCCTCAAGTCCTTCATGGCCACTGTCGAGGACACGCTCGTGAAGGGCGATGACATCCAGCTCATCGGATTCGGAACTTTCACTGTCGTCGAGAGGGCGGAGCGCACCGGCCACAATCCTGCCACCAAGCAGGCAATCACAATCCCGGCTTCCAAGTCTCCTAAGTTCAAGGCTGGAAAGGCGCTCAAGGACAAGCTCAACGGAAAATAATTCAGGGCGCGCTTGACTTTTTTTTACGGAATGGATAGTATCTTATCCATTCTTGACGGGGAATTAGCTCAGCTGGCTAGAGCATCGGCTTTGCAAGCCGAGGGTCAG
>CAMHLH010000199.1 GCA_946185925.1 uncultured Treponema sp. | reverse complement strand
GTTGTCGGTAGCGTTGACATGGTTGTCAATCGACTTGAACGAAAGCGAGATGATGTTCACGAGGGCAATCAGCTGCTTCTGCTGAGGAATGTCGATTTCCTTGAACCAATCATCATCCCTGCATTCGTCGAAGAAGAAGTAGATTGAATCCCTGTACACCCTGTAGTCGTCGAAGGCTGTGCGCACGAGCTGCTGGACCCTGTCCTTGTGCCCCCTGTTGATGAGGACCTTGAGCATGTCCTTGTCGAGCACGGCCGGGAAAAGTTTGATGTACTGGTCGACCCAGTCGTGCAGGTCAAGTATGCACTTCAAGAAATCCGCCTTGAGGGAAGTGTTCTTGGAATCCTTCAAAGACGAATACATCTTCTTCGGATCCTCGATTTTTCTGAAAATCGACTCGAACGTAAGGCTCTCGGCGTTCTGGGCGATGTAGTCCGGATAGATTCTCTTCAAAACGAGATAAGAAGCAACGATGAATTCCGACATCTTTCCGTCGTAGGTGTTGATGTACGACTTGAGGTATCCGACGAAGTAGTCCCTCATGTCGAAGAAGAACTCGCTGGAATTGTCGGCCTCCTCGTTGTTGTAGAACTTCATTATCGTGTCGACCCTTGGGAAGAAGAGCTTCTGGGCCTTGAATTCGTTGCTGAGCTTCTCCTCCTGCGTTATAGGAGCGTCCCTGACAGTGTACTCGTTCGCGCTGTTCTTGTCGAAAATGTCGTTCGTCTCAAGGATTTTCTTCGCGGAAGTGTTCCAAGAAGTCCACTCCGACGCAGAAAGAATCGAAGGAACAAGCTCGGCCTTGATTTTCTTTATGTCGCAGCTGTTGCCAAAACTCCTGATGAGCATCTTGAGCGCCCAAACCTTGTCGTCCTTGACCTTCGCGGCCAGGGCGGCAGGCTTCCTTGCCTTCAACACAAGGAAGTGGTTCTTCGGGAGCGGAGTGAGGCACGAGACCGCCATCTTGAGGGAGATGTCATGGACTCCGCACCTTTTTCCGAAGTTGATTCTGAGGGTGTCCTGCTTGTTCTCGACGCCAGGAATGATTTCGGTGATGATTCCGACCTTCCAAGTCTTGTGGTAGACGTAGTTCTTGACATCAAACGCGATGTGCTTCTCAAAGTCGTCGATTGCGTCGAAAACGTTCCTGTAGCTCTGATGGAAACCGGCCTCCCTGATGTACTCGTCAATCTGGCTGTGGTCCTTGTACTTCTTCGCGTAGCAGTCGGCGATTTCCTTCCTTGAAATATTGTCTTTCGGGTCTATGTTGAGGTTGATTTTGAGGATGTCGATGGCAGTGTCCCACTTTTCGTTGTCCTTGTAGTACTGGAAAAGCTGCATCATCAAAGCCGCGCTCTTGTCAGGGTTGATGTGCTGGGCGATTTTCTTCTGGAGCAGCTTGAAGAATTCGATGTCGTTCGGATTTCCCTTCACGAGCTTGTCCCAAATAACAGCGACCTCGTTCGCGTTCCTCTGGGAGATGAACCTGAAAATCGCCTTTTTGTAGTACTCCAAAGCCTTGAGCGGGTCGGACTCTTCGTAGTGGGCGGCGAGAATCTTGGCCGCGTTGGCTTCCTCCACGTCCGCCTTGACGAGCCTCTCGTAGAACGACCAAATCTGCTCGCTCTTCTCCGACTTTTCGTTTTTGCAGCACTCAATCAACGTCCTCAGGGCGAATTTGTTGTTCTCGTCCTCCCTGAGTATGGCATCGCAGAGATTTTCAACAATCAACTCCTTATGATTGTTCGAGAATATGTCGACAAGAGTTTCAAGAGCAGAGTAGTCAAGGGAGCCCTTTCTTATTCCGAGAATTCCAGAAAGATAGAGAGCGACGATGCTGTCCCGGGAATGAGTGAGGTGCTCGTCACAAATTTCCTTGATTTCATCGACGCAATCCTGCTCCTTCGCCGTCTCCACGACTTTTGCAAGCTCCGTCAAATTTGAGTTTGTGTAGTTGCTGATTGTGGTGCGCGTCCACCTTTCCTCTTTCAGCATTTCTTGAACTGATTTCTTGAGTTCCTCAGACATTTTGATCTCCTGTCGAAAAATGTTTATAAAATGTTTTTATTTGTTCTTGTAAAGCTTGTAGACTTCTTCATCCAGCACACGAATCTGAAGCTCGCAATTTTTGATTTCATTGTTGACATATCCATCAGGACTTCTCGAATAGTGGTCGATGAGCCAGAAGTACATGTTTATTATCTTTGGCGTAAGGACCTGCTCGTTGTTTGTCGGATCCTTCAACTCGTTCTCCCTCGCGTATATGTCCTGCTTGAGTTTGCTGACTTCCTGCGGCTTCAACTGCCGCTTGACGTTGAAGACACCATAGAGAATCCCGTAGACTGGTATCCACTCAAGCAAGGCGCTTCCGGAGAAGCCCTTGTCCCGAACCTGCTTTATGAGGCACAGAATCAACTCCGACTCCAGAAAAACGATGTTGATTTTCTGGGCGTCGATGAAGAAAGCCTCCCTGAAAAGGACCTTCGCGTTCTTCTCCTCCCCGCAGAGGGCGAAGCAGTCGGCCATCTCCGCGAGAACCTTCGGAGACGACGGAAGCAGAGTGTTGGCCTGGACCAGATGGTTCAGCGCGGTCTCATACTCGCCAAGCTCCTTGTAGCAGAGTCCAAGCATACGCTGAATTTCCGCGTTCTCCTCCGCATTGTGCTTCTGGATTCGCGCGGTGGCATAAGAGTCTTTCTGGAGAGAGTCTTCCTTAAGTCTGCGCTCGGCATCCAAATACGCATTCAAGGCGAGTGTGAACACCCCCTTCTGGGTAGCGAAGACCGCCCTGGGCTGCACGGCTTTCTCTTTCTCCTCCCTGTCAAGGAGGCTTTTGAACGATTCCCACCTGGAAACCAGCCCATCCCCCCTCGCCCTCGACTCGGAAGCGTTGGAAGACTGCGTCTGGAAGGTTTTCACCACAAATTCAGCCCAAAAAGAACAACACCAATGAGCGAAACTGATTTCCTTGTTCTCAAGGTCGAGCTCTAAAGCCTCCGCAAGGATTTCCTTCGCGCCTTGCGCATCTCCGCTTTCGAGTGCTTTGTATGCTTTTTTCAATTCTTCTTCTGATGATTGGCTGTTCATAATGCGTACTTTCTATTATATGAAAAGCGTTTTTTTAGTCAAGAAAGTATCAAAAAATAGAAAAAATGGGGATAAAGTTTATAAAGCCTTTTTTCCATTATGTCAATACTATTTTATGAAGAAATTCAAAAAAAACGCATTTCCCCGAATATTTACAACAGCAGATTGATTTGATATCATCTGCGAACAATGAAAAAACGTTTTTTATCACCGTCTCTTCTTTCCGCCGATTTTTCAGACTTGAAATCGGCTTTTAATAAAATAAAAGACTCAGGGTGCGAGTTCGTCCATATAGATGTCATGGACGGACACTTTGTGCCGCAGATCACATACGGACAGCCTGTCATCAAGTCCTTGAGGCCGGAATCTGATCTGACGTTCGACGTGCACCTGATGGTGGAAAGGCCCGAAGAAATGGTCGACTCATTTGCGGAAGCGGGCGCGGATTTCATAACCTTCCATTATGAGTCCACAGTCCACATTCACCGTCTCGTCCAGCGCATACACGCTCTCGGAAAGAAAGCCGGCATCTCGATAATTCCGTCAACGCCGGTGTCCGTGCTTTCAGAAATCCTAGCGGATGTCGACATGGTACTGGTGATGACAGTGAACCCGGGATTCGGCGGGCAGAAGCTCATTCCATCCTGCGTGAAGAAGATAGGGGAACTTGACCAGATGAGGTACGAGAACGCGTACAAGTACCTGATTTCTGTGGACGGAGGTGTCAACAACGACACAGTGGAATCAGTCGTGAACGCAGGCGCGGATGTGGTGGTGTCCGGTTCCGCATTCTTCAGCGGCAAGTTCAACTGGGAATACTGAGCGGTGTTTTTATTTTTGAAAAGAGAGGGGTAAATTTTGAAAAAGACACCGCTTGAAAAAGCTCTTTACTACCTGAGCCGAAGGAAATTCACAGAATGCCTGGACGAACTGGAGTCGTCGGTGGATTTGTACAAGGACAGTTTCAGCTACTATCTTGTCGGAGGCGTCGCATGCCTCTACCTGAACGACTTTGGAAACGCCAATCTCTATTTTCAAAAAGCGCGCCAGCACAGACAGACGGACGCGACGCTCCTGCTTGGACAAGCAGTGCTCTATCTGCGCCACGGGGATACCAGCAGGGCCGTCCAATACTATCTCGACGTCCTCGACATCGACCACGAGAACAGAACCGCGAAAAAAGGTCTGGCATTCATACGGGAAAAGGGAACATACGAGGAAATATACAGGCTCATCGACAGCAACGCGCTGAAAAAATTCTACCCTCCCCTCGGACTGAATCCATCGGTCGTCTTCGGAATCTTTTTCACGATTGCCCTTGCGGCCGCCCTTTTCGTCGGATTCCAGATTTTCTCGGCGAATTTCGCCCATGGAATCATCTTCAAGAAATCAGGCAACGGACTCGACGCAGCGGATTTTTCCATAACTACGGACGAAATGAAGGACGCCGTTTCAACGAACTACACAGACGGACAGTTCGCCTACATACTTACCGAAAACGATGTGGAGCGAATCTACAAGAGCGTATACAGGCACGCAACGGAACCATACAAGGGGGACGAATCGCTCCACAGGACAAATCTGGCCCGCTCGGAGGCGAACACGATACTCAACTCGAACGCGTCGGAAGTCTTCAAAATCAAGACGCAGGAGATAGTGGACGCCATAGAGGCGGACAGGGAGCACGAGCCAAATTTCAGCACCCTCATAGACAATTTCCAGTGCGAGGACGTGCTGAAGGATCCAGTGAAATACGACGGCTGCTATGTCGCATGGACAGGGATGCTTGCAAGCCCGGAAGTGGTGAACGGCGTCT
>CAMHLH010000198.1 GCA_946185925.1 uncultured Treponema sp. | reverse complement strand
CGGGGGATTCTTGTTAGTTTCCGCCCTTTCTCGTGTAGGCCGCCAAACCGCCCGCCATGATTATCTCGGCCGAGCGTTTTGCGATGTCGTTCACGCACTCGATTTCGTCCTTGCCGTTGATGAGGACCTTGAAATTCGTTCCGTTCTTCAGCGCCTCGTCGATGTTCGAAAGCTCAAGCGTGTCTCCCTGCTTGATTTTGTCGTAGTCGGCCGCGTCCTTGAACGTCATCGGGATGATTCCGTAGTTGATGAGGTTCGCCTTGTGGATTCTCGCGAAAGACTTCGTGATGACAGCCCTGACTCCAAGGTACATCGGTCCCAGCGCCGCGTGCTCCCTTGAAGAGCCCTGTCCGTAGTTCTCTCCGCCGATTACGCAGCAGTCCGCGAACTTGGCCTCTTCCGAGCGCGTGTAGAACGTCTCGTCCAGTCTGGTGAGCGTGAATTTTGAGATTTCCGGGATGTTCGAGCGGAGCGGAAGCATTTTCGCTCCTGCCGGCATGATGTCGTCCGTCGAAACGTTGTCGCTCGCCTTGAGCCTGACTGGGAGCGAAAGTTTCGGAGCGTACTCGCGGCATGGCGGGCACGGCTTGATGTTCGGTCCACGGAGAATTTCGACTTTCTGTGAGTCCTCGACCGAGAGTGGGGCGATAATCATTCCCCTGTTCTGCGCCGCGCTCAATACGTCTGCTGAAGAGAGCCTCTCGTCCTGTCCGTCGAGCATCGAGACCCTAACGCCTGTCTTGTATGCCGGGTCGTCGTAGGTCAAGGTCTCCGCTTCCGTGAAGACGCTGGTGACGGCTGCGGCCGCGGCGGTCTCTGGGGAAACGAGGTACACGTTCGCGTCCGCGGTTCCTGACCTTCCCTTGAAGTTCCTGTTGAACGTCCTGAGGGTGACTCCTTCCGAGTTCGGAGCGAATCCCTGTCCGATGCATGGTCCGCAGGCTGATTCGAGAATCCTGAATCCAGCCTCAATCAAGTCTCCGAGGATTCCTGCCTTTGACGCCATCAAGAGCGTCGTGCGGCTTCCCGGTGCGATTCCAGCTTCGACTCCCGGTGCGATGTGCTTGCCCTTGACGATTGCGGCGACCGATTCCAAGTCGTCCAGAGAAGAGTTCGTGCAGGAGCCGATTACGACCTGCGTCACTTTCTTTCCTGAAAGGTTCTTTATCGTGTCGATTACGTCCGGGTTGTGCGGGCAGGCGGCGAGCGCGTGGAGGTCGTCCAAATTGATTTCGATGAGCTTGTCGTATGTTGCCCCTTCGTCTGCCTTCTGCTCTGTCCAGTCTGCGGCCCTTCCCATCGATTCAAGGAATTTCTTCGTCTTCTGGTCTGACGGGAATATCGAGCAGGTCGCTCCGAGTTCCGCGCCCATGTTCGTTATCGTCGCCCTCTGTGGAACCGTGAGCGTCTCGACTCCCTCTCCGAAGTATTCGTAGATGGCTCCCGTTCCGCCCTTCACGGTCTCCCTTCTCAGGACTTCAAGGATGATGTCCTTCGCTCCGACTCCCTTTTTGAGCTTTCCTGCCAATTTGACACCGAAGATTTTCGGCATCGGCGTGTGGAAGGCTCCGCCGCCCATAGCGACCGCGACGTCCAATCCACCGGCTCCAATCGCTATCATTCCGATTCCGCCGCCTGTCGGTGTGTGCGAGTCCGAGCCGAGGAGCGTCTTTCCCGGCTTTCCGAAGCATTCGAGGTGGACCTGGTGGCAGATTCCGTTGCCTGGCCTTGAGAAGTACAAGCCGTATTTTGCAGCGACAGACTGGAGGTATCTGTGGTCGTCCATGTTCTTGAAGTCAGTCTGCAGCGTGTTGTGGTCGATGTATGAGACCGAAAGGTCTGTTTTGACACGCGGGATTCCGATTGTCTCGAACTGGAGGTAGGCCATCGTTCCTGTAGCGTCCTGCGTCAATGTCTGGTCGATGTGGATGGCGATGTCCTCGCCTCGCGGGATTGGTGTTCCCTTTTTGAAATCGATGTTCGGGCAAGCCTCTGGAACGATGTGTTCCTGCAAAATTTTTTCGGCAAGTGTCAAAGCCATTTTTTTACCTCTGAAAATAAAGATTTGTGTGGAAATTATAGATTAGAAACCCTCTCAAAGTCCATTGTCCAAGCGGATTCAGAAACTTTTGAATTCTGCTACAATTCTTTTTGGGAAAAATTCATGAAAAAAAATCTGCTAAAAACGCGAAAAGTATTTTTTTTAACGGCCGCGGCAATTCCTTTTCTGTTTTTGTCGTGCGGGAGGGGCGGAAAAACGCAGAGCGGCGATGTCACTGGCACTCTCCGATACCAGGTAGAGAGGCTGCTTGAGGATTTCCAGTGGAGCGATGAGTTGGAGCCAGGCCGCCTGTCCGAGAATGTCTCGCGCTATGGAAACATATCCGACAAGGTGAAGCTTTCGCAGCTCGCCATAATCTGCTCCGTCCCCGAAAACAGCGATGATGCGGTCGAGTCCGTCTATCCCTATCTTGAAGGCTTCGGCCTGCTCGATGTTTCCGAGACTCCCGCCCAGATTCTCTCTTCCGCGAAAGCCTTCTGCAAGGCCGTAGTCGAAGATTCCGACGCCGATTCCCTCTTTTCGAAGGAGAGTCTTTACAGCCTGGCTTTTTTCCGCCGCGACATAGAGGAGCTGAAGTCGAAGAAGGAGCTTCCGCCGCTTGATTCGTTCGTTGTCGGCATGGCATTCACTGGAGGCACTTCATACGATGTTCCCGTCCGTTTCTACGATTCCAAGAAAGAGCGCTTCGTCGATGTCGACGTTTTTTTCAACGAGGAAGGCGGCTCGTGGAAGATAGACCAGATCCAGATTCGCAAAATCAATTTTTGAAACTGCGGGCGCGGATGTTCGATAATATATGTATGAAAAAAAGGAAGGCTTATGAAAAAAAATTCTAGGCAGATATATGAAATCGAACGCAACGTGATTTTCGAGGGTGTCATGAGGAGAAAAATCCCGATACTGGTGAGGTCGGGCGTGGACTTCGTTGAAATAGGCTCCTCGTCGATGAAGATAATGGACTACAAGGTGATTTTGATTCAAAATCCGCCTGCTGCACTTCTGTCGCTGGTCGGAGATGATGTCGATTTCAGCTTCGTCTACAATTCCGTCCAATATTCATTCAAGTCCGCTCTGAAGCAATGCTCTTTGGGGGTCGCGCTTGTCATGCCCGACTGTCTCGACGCGGAGCCTGGCGGTTCTGGAAGCGGCGAAGCCTTTGCCGTCGAGCTTTTTTTCGAGGCCGAGGAGGTTTCAAAGAACGGCATCGTCTTCAAGAACAAGCGGTCTGTCGACTGCCGTGTTCGCTCCGACATCATGACCGCTTTGGACTGTGCTCGGCCTGACTGGCGGGAGCGGCTGGCCTCCCGCTGCTTCTCCGAGCCTTTTGCCGGCGACGCCCTTGTTCCGGACGTTGTTTTCCTTTCCTGCGAAAAAATCGTCTTCGCCTTTCAAAAACGGCTTTTCGACGCGAACGAGGGCGAGGAATTCGCGGCGTGGCTCAGATTCCCCCTCAAGAGGCCGCTCAACGAGCGGAAAATCTACGTTTCTTTTGTCGTTGAAAAAGTGGTGAGGGCGGGTGACTGCGAAAAATCCTGTGTCTTCGGAAAGTTTTCTGGAATCAAACTCGAAGATCTCAGGTTTCTGGACGAATATTTCAACTGAAAAAGCCGCCTTGCCTTAATCCTTCTCTTCGGCGACGGCCGGCGTGTTTTCGGCTTCCTCTGTGGCTTCCTGTTCTTCTTGGCCCTCTGAATTCGACATTCCGCCAATCAGAATCGCCACCGGCTTCAAAAACGAGATGTTCTCGCAGATGATTTTCACCGTCACAGTGAGCGGCACGGCCAGGAGGAGCCCCAAAAATCCCCACAGCCAGCCCCAAATCGAAAGACTCACGAGGATGACGAATGGCGAGAGATCCAGGTTCTTGCCTTCGACTTTCGGCTCTATCAAGTTTCCGATTGCCAAATTCTCTATGATTATCAACACCGAAGAGAGTATGATTGGCACTGGGGACGGATAGAAGACGATTATCGCGAAAATCGTCGTTATGAGCCAGGCAATGAGCGAGCCGAATTTCGGGATGAAGTTCATTATGAACGAGAGGAAGCCCCATACGGCCGCGAAATCCATCTTGAAGGCCACGCACACGATTGTGACGTAGACACCGGAAATCAGCGACATGGCGAATTTTATCGATATGTACTGGGTCACGTCCGCCGTCGTCTTTTTTATGATTTTGAGTATTCTGTACCTGTGCTTGCGGCTTATCACTTTTGACGTCTTTTGGAGCGTGAACTGCATCTCGGTCAAAAGAAAAATCGAGAATAGCACCACGAAAAAGAGCATCGTTGAAAAGTTGAGTATGGAGCCTGTGAATTCGACCGCGAAACTCTTGACGATTCCGACTATGTCGAACGATTTGAAGAAATACTGGGCGATTGTCTGCTGCTTTTCTATCCCCAAAAGCTCGAAAAGCTTCGAATCCCTGTTGTCGCTTATGAAGCGCGAAATCGACATGGATATGGCCTGGAACCTCTCTTCGTACTCTGGAACCTTGTCCAGAATCGACCTGAGGCTGGCGATGATTATGTTCCCGATTCCGAAAAAGAATGCGAAGAATATGACGAAAACGATTGTCATTCCGAACCACCACGGCAGCCGGAACTTTTCGTTCATCTTTTTTATCGGCGTGAAAAAAACGAACGACATGAAAACTGAAAGAGTCACGGGTTTTGTGACTTCCTCCATGATTTTCATCAGTCCTCCGCCTACGACTATGCATAGGAAAAAAATCAGGAAGAATGTTCCCTTGTTCCAATCAGTTTTGCTGCCGTTCATTTTTCGTCCTTGTTCTAGGTCTTTTTTTGCTTATTTCTTTGAAGCGTGGTAGACAGGGTCTTTTACGTCTGTTTTTGGTCCAATCTTG
>CAMHLH010000197.1 GCA_946185925.1 uncultured Treponema sp. | reverse complement strand
CAGGACGGGATATTCAATCCAGTCCTTTTCGAGTTTTTCGATTGCAAGTCCGTGGAACAGCTCCTTTTTGCCCTCGAAATACGCTTCGATTGTGGAAATCAGAAGGCTCTTTCCGAACCTGCGCGGGCGGCTCAAAAAATAAGGCTTTCCGTTTGTAACGAGGTCGTATATGAAGGCTGTTTTGTCCACATAAATGTAGCCTTCCTCTCTCAAGTAAGAAAAATCCTGAATGCCAATCGGCAGCTTTTGTGTGCTCATGCTTCTGATTATAGCCGATTTTGCCGCAGAATGTCGTTTTTCTGCAAAAGAGGCACCGACAGAATCTTTCGCGAATGAACTTTCATTCTAGTTCAAGCCGATAAAAGTTTTTTGAATTTGATAGAATATTCTTTATGTCTATTAGCAACGAAATTCTCCGACTTGGAATCGATGTCGGTTCAACAACTGTGAAAGTCGTCGTCACCAAAGCGGACTCAAAGGAAATTCTTTTTACGAAATATGAACGCCACCACGCAGAGCAATGGAAGACCGCGCAGGGGCTTTTTGGATTGATAGCGGAGAAATTTCCGGATGTGAAATTCCGCGCCGCCATCTGCGGTTCGGGTGGAAAACCGATTGCGGACAGGCTCGGAATCCACTATGTGCAGGAAGTCGTGGCGAATTCTTCTGCCGTCCGCGCCCTTTATCCCGCCGCGCGCACAGCGATAGAGCTTGGCGGCCAGGACGCGAAAATCATCTTCTTCTACGACGACAACGGAAAACTCGTCACGTCCGACATGCGCATGAACGGAAGCTGCGCGGGAGGGACGGGCGCGTTCATCGACGAAATCGCCTCGCTTTTGAAAGTCCCCACCGAGGAATTCGAGTCGCTGGCGTCGAAGGGAAAGAAAGTCCTTCCGATTTCGGGCCGCTGCGGTGTTTTCGCGAAGACGGACATTCAATCCGTGTTGAACGCCGGTGGCAGCCGCGAGGATATCGCGCTCTCCGCTTTCCACGCGATTGTGAAGCAGACTGTGGGCGGACTCGCGCAGGGGCTTGAGCTGAAACCTCCAATCATTTTCGAGGGCGGCCCCCTCACATACGACCACACGCTCGTGAAGGCGTTCGCGGAAAAACTGAATCTCAAGGAAGACGAGATAATCCGCCCGAGCCACCCGGAGACGATTGTCGCGCTTGGTGCCGCCATCGCCGTGGACGAGCTTTTCCCGGACGACGACGAATCGTCTCTTTTGAATCCTGCAGAGGCCGCGAAGAAACTTGAGGGCGGTGCCGTCAGAATCGACCACAAAGGCTCTTCCGTCAAAAAAGCCTATTTTGAATCGGAGGAAGAATGCAGAAAATGGCGGGAAAACCACAAGTCAAAGGACATCGAGGAGATAAAGACGAACCCTGGCGACATTCTGGACATTTATATTGGAGTTGACGCCGGAAGCACCACTTCAAAACTCGTCTTCGTCACGCCAAATGGAAAAGTCATCGACAAATTCTACGCCAACAACCAGGGCGACCCGATTACCGTGGTCAAGCGCGGGCTTCTGGAACTCTACAAAAAATACGAATCTCTTGGAGTTTCCTTGAACGTGCTGGGCTTCGGAACGACCGGCTACGGCGAGCTTCTGATAGCGAAGGCGTTCGGAGCCGACTACCACACTGTCGAGACTGTCGCCCACGCCGCCGCCGCGCAACGCTTCGTCCCAGACGTTTCATTCATCCTGGACATCGGCGGTCAGGACATGAAGGGAATCTGGGTCTCAGACGGAATCGTCACGAACATAACGCTCAACGAGGCCTGCTCTTCCGGCTGCGGTTCCTTCCTTGAGAATTTCGCGAAGTCGCTCAACATTCCGACAGAGCGCATCGCCGACGCCGCATTCCGCTCAAAAAAGCCCGCCGACCTCGGCAGCCGCTGCACTGTCTTCATGAACAGCACGATTATCACCGAGCAGAAGAACGGCTGCGGACCCGACGACATCATGGCTGGCCTTTGCCGGTCGATAATCGAGAACGTCTTCACCAAGGTCGTCCGCATTTCGAACAAGGAAGTGCTCGGAAAGAAAATCGTTGTGCAGGGCGGAACTTTCAAGAACGACGCTGTTCTGCGCGCGCTTGAGCAGTATCTGGAACTTGAAGTGACTCGCGCGCCGTACCCCGGTGAGATGGGCTGCATCGGAGCCGCGCTTCTCACAATGGAAAAATCATCGGGCAGAGAATCTGCGTTCATCGGATTCGACGCAATCGAAAATCTTTCGTACACGCAGCGCGAGAACGTCGTCTGCTCCAAGTGCGCCAACCACTGCGCGCGCTCCCTCGTCCAGTTCTCCAACGGAACGACCTTCATCACTGGAAACCGGTGCGCGAGAGGTGAAATTCTTTTGCCGGAGGAACTTGACGGAGAAAACGTGACGATAAGCGACGGAGACGAGGAAGTTTCCGGTTTGCGCGATTCTTCCTCCGATGTGAAAAAACTCAACAATCCAGCGATTCCAGAGAGCAAGACCCGCTACGTTCCCGATTTGTTCCTCATTCGCAAGCAGCTTCTCTTCAAAAAGTACGATTTCAATCTGGTCTCGGAGAAGAAGAACGTGACGATTGGACTTCCTCGGAGCCTTGAATTCTGGGATTCGATGCCGTTCTGGTCGACATTTTTCAGGAGTCTTGGATACGACGTGGTTTTGTCGCACAAAAGCAACCGCACAATGTTCGAGAGCGGAATCCCGTTCGTTCCGAGCGACACGGTCTGTTTTCCAGCGAAGCTCACCCACGGCCACATCCAGGATTTAATCGGACAGTTCAAATCGATGAAGAAGGACGACGAAAAATTCCGCATCTTCATGCCGATGGTCATGGAAATGCCCGCCACCGACAAGGCGAAAGCCTCGAACTATGTCTGCGCCGTCGTGAAGGGCTATCCGCTCATCATCAGCCATTCGGAAAATCCTCTCAAAAGATGGAACGTTCCGTTCGACAGGCCGATGTTCCACTGGTATTCGGAAGCCGACAGGAAAAGGCAGATTCTGAATTACTTTTCAGATGTTCAAGGCGGATACCGGCTTTCAAAAAAGGAAATCGAAAGCGCGTTCGAGCAGGGACAGAATGCGATTCGCTCTTTCAGGGAAAAACTTACGGAAGAAGGCAGAAAAGTTCTTGAACAGGTGGAAAAGGAAAATTCTTTCGCCGTCGTCCTCGCTGGCCGTCCGTACCACAACGACGCTCTCGTCAGCCACGACTTGTCGCGCGTGTTCACGAAGCAGTACATACCGGTGCTCACAGTCGATTCGCTCCCGGAACTGAACGACGTGGATTTGCGCTACACGCGCGCGGAAGTGACGAACAACTTCCACACGAGGATGCTTTCTGGCGCGATGCTTGCCGCGAAGTCCGCGAACCTTGAGTATGTGCAAATCGTGAGCTTCGGCTGCGGCCACGACGCGATTCTCTCCGACGAAATCACCCGAATAATGAACGAGACGAGCGGAAAAGCTCCGTTGATTTTGAAGATGGACGAGGGCGGAGCCGCAAATTCGCTGAACATACGGGTCAAATCTTTCATAGAAACGATAACGGAGCGGCGCGAGAAGAAGGGAGTTCTTCCGTTCAAGGACTTGACGGACGCGTACAAGGTCAAATTCATGAAGAAGGATTTGGTCGAGCGCACAGTCTTGATTCCGAACGTGTCGGAGGCTTTCTGCCGACTTTTGAGCGGAGTTCTCCGAAAACAGGGCTTGAAGGCGGTTCCGCTTTCTCTCGGCGAGAACGAGCAGATTCAGTGCGGAAAGAAATACGTCCACAACGACACCTGCTTCCCGGCGCAGATGGTAATCGGAGAAGCGATTTCGACTCTCCAGAGCGGAAAATATCCATTGGACAAGGTGGCTGTCGGAATGGCCAAGTACCAGGGCGACTGCCGACTTTCGCACTATTCGGCGCTGCTCAGGCGGGCTTTGGACGCGGCCGGCTTCTCACAGGTTCCGATTGTCTCCACCGACCCGATTGACTCCAAGGAAATGCATCCGAGCTTCCGTTTGGGCGCGATGTTCAACATCCAGGCTTTGTGGGGCGTTACGATGCTCGACTTGCTTGAGGAGCTTCGCAGGCAGATTCGCCCTTATGAACTGAACAAGGGCGAGACAAACGAGAAATTCGACAAGGCGGTCGACGACATTGCAGAGCAGATTGGAAGGGGAGTGGGGCACGCGGTGAAAGCGTTCAAGAGGGGAATCGACAGTTTCTGCCAGATAAAATACGACAGGTCGAATCCGCGTCCGAGGGTCTTCATCACCGGAGAATATCTCGTCACCTTCCATCCGGGGTCGAATTTCCATGTGGAAAAGTATCTTGAGGACAACGGCATGGAGGTGATTCTTCCGAGGATGGCGAACGTGTTCAGGAAGGATTTCTACGCGCGCACGGTCGAATCCAAGAATTTCGGCGTGAAGTTCCGGCTCGACAACGCAATCTTCGACAACGTCGCCGAGAAGATGTTCGCGCACGCCTGCGAAAAACTCGAAAGGTACGCGTCGAAGCATCCGCTTTTCAAAAAGGCGCCGGCTCTTTCGGTCCTTGCCGATGAGACGAACGAAGTCATGCACCGCACCTTCCTTTCGGGCGAAGGCTGGCTCATTCCCGGCGAAATCATGGAGTACGCGCGCGAGGGTGTCCGCTCCTTCGTCATCCTGCAGCCATTCGGCTGCCTCCCGAACCACATCTGCGGCCGCGGAATCATGAAGAAGGTCAAAGAGGAATTTCCTGCCGTCCAAATCCTTCCGCTCGACCTGGACCCGGACACGAGTTTCGCCAACGTGGAAAACAGGTTGCAGATGCTTATAATGAATGAAAAAAGTAGATAAAAATATTTTTTTTAGGAGTTTAAAATGAAAAGTGGAAAACGCATGTCGATTTCCAGCAGATTCGCAATCATCGTGTTTGTTGTGATACTTGTGGTGATTGGCATTTCGCAGATTGTTTGGGC
>CAMHLH010000196.1 GCA_946185925.1 uncultured Treponema sp. | reverse complement strand
ATTCTTTTCCCTGGTCAAATATTCTGTACTTGCCCGCATCAAGATAATCCGATTGAGGAATTTTTGTTGCAGTTTTTGTTACATCAGAAAGAATTTCATTATATGTTTTCATTCCGCAACTCCCTGTATATTGTCTTTCAGTTTCTTTTTCATTCTCTCAATTCTCAATTCTCAATTCTCAATTCTCAATTCTCAATTGTCGGTTCGACACTGCTGAGCGTAGTCGAAGCACCGTTTTCATTTTTCCGTTTGTATCAGTTTCAGTGCGGACTCAATGTCGATTGCAGGGATTTTTGATGAGCGGAAATCCTTGAGGTTTTCGGTTACTATGTAGTCGACAGCTTCCTTTTCGGCGCACTTCATCTGTAGACCGTCTTCGAGGTCAAAAAAGCCCTCCGAGTTCAAAACATCAAGGAACACCTCTGAACTTTCAGTAAGAATCGTAAAATTATTGACCATAATCAAAATGAACTTTCGCCGTTGCTCTGCCGACGGGTGGTATTTTCTCAGCACATAAAAAACATCGGTCAATGAATGTGAAGTGACAAAACCTTCTTCTCCATCGATAAGGCAGGACAAAACAAGACGACTTGCTTCTTTGTGCTTTGCATTTCCTTCGACAAGCCAATTTATCAACACGTTTGTGTCAAGTAAAAAACGCATTTTCACACTCCATACCGCTCATCAAGGTAATCAAGATATTCTTTTTTTGCGTCAATATGCGTCTTGCCTTTTATGCAGCCCGAAAGCTCGTTAAACATTTGCAAGGTTTCTTCTTTGTCGGATTTTGTGCGTTTCTTTTGATTCATTGCTTCAACCACAATTGTAAGAATTCCAAGTTGTTGCTCATAATCAAGCCGCGAAATTTCGTTTTTTACAGCAGTTGCAAATACATTGTATGCTTCATAACTCATAATGCACCTCCGTTGCTTTTTTCATTTTATCACATTCGGTTCGACTTCGTTCACCGACCACTGTCACCGACCGCATTTCGCCTCCGCCCAATGAACAAGTCGGTTGCTGAGCGAAGTTGAAGCAATTAATTTTCCACTTCCACTTTTCCGTTCGTCTTGTCGAAGACTGCGCTTTTGAAGCTTTCGAATTCGGATGCGTGGATTTGGCCGGAAATCGCTATCAGTTCGCCAAAGTCTTCCGCGGTGTCGGAGATGGGGTAGGCCTCGAAGATTTTCTTCACGATTTGGTACTGCTGGTAGTCGCATTCGAGAGAGAAGTCGCTTTTTTCAACAAGCTCCTCGAACGTTGTCTTCTCAAGCACGTCCTTCGCTCCGTCGCCGTAGGCTTTCACGAGTCCGCCAGTTCCGAGCAGGGTGCCGCCGAACCATCTCGTAACCGTCACGAGGATGTTCGTTACGCCCCTGCCCTTGAGCACGTCGAGCATCGGCCTTCCGGCAGTTCCGCCCGGCTCTCCGTCGTCGCTCATGCCCATTATCTCCGCGTTTTTCCCGCAGATAAAGGCGTGGCAGACGTGGGTCGCGTCGGCGTACTTCTGCTTCTGCTTCTTGATTAGCTCGCGGACTTCCGCCTGGGACGAAATCATGAACGACTCTGAGAGGAATCGCGAGCCTTTTATGATGCTTTCCGTTGATGAAGTTGTCGTAGGTACTTTCATTTTTTTTCCGTCAGATTTTCACGTCGATGAGAAGCCCCTTTTCCGTCGCCTGAGTGGCGTCCTGGTAGACTATCGGGACTGCCATCATTATCTGAATCAAGGCGGTGTAGAAATTCAAAAGGAAGAAGAAGTGGAAGACGATTGTGATGAGCGTTCCCCCGGAGATGATGCTAATGAACATCAGCGCCGAAATCGGGAGTGCGAGCAGAATCCGCTTCCACGAGGCGAGGAATGCGAGCGCGATTGTCTTTATGTAGTTGAAGTCGGTGAAGACTGTGGATAGGCTCTTCTTCATCGCCCAGAACACGGATTTCTTCTGGTTGTCGAGCTTGAACTGGAATGTGAACGCGAACGGAATGAGCGCGAGGAATGTGAACGCCGCCAGAAAAATCAGGGAAGGGTAGACGAGGGCCTTGGACTGCATGACGAGTTCCGTGTTCCCCGACAAGGCCTCCGCCGACTGAGCCCGCTCCGCTATATTCAATATTTCCGCAGGCGACTTGGCCGCGACCTCCAACAATTCCGGGAAGATGAAGGCGAATAGGAACCTTGATATGAAAATGACGATGAACGCCATGATTGTGAACGCGGCTGCCGGCCCCAAGGAGATTTTCGGGCGGGTTAAGCCGTAGAAGAGGAAGCCGAGCGTGACGAATTCGTTCCGAGTCATCCTGAGCAGCATGGAGGCGAAGCCGAACTGCAGCAGGAAGAAGAACAATGTGCCGACCGCGAAGAGCGCGTATGAAGCGGTGTCGCCAGCTGATGTCCGAAGAATCGGCCCCAGCAGCATGAGCGACATGAAACTTTCTATAATCGACATCAAAAAGAGCGTGTAGATGAGTTTTCCCAGGTTCTTCTTCGTGACTTTCCTGTGCTTTGCCAAAAGCTCCTTCAGTCCAAGCTTCATTTCAACTCCTCCGCCTCGTCAAAGAGCGTCGCATCTTCTTTGTTCTCGCCCTCCACGGAAACGCCCTCGCACTCCCTCGCCGAAAGCCTGACTCCGAGCGTCTTCAAGCCCTTCTCCTCGAAGTCGCCGGCGTTGAACTTCTCGGAAAGAATCTGCACCCTCGGCTTCTTCGCGTATTTCAACTCGAATGAGAAATTTTCCCTCATGTCCACGTGCAGCACTTCCATTCCGTCTGGGGCGAGGAAGTAGTCGCGGTTCAAAATCCATGTCGGAATCCTCGTGCGCTTTATGGAAGCGATTTTCGTCTCCGGGTCGCGGAAAATGACCGTGAAGAGGATTTTCGAGACTTCCTCCTTGTCCGCAAAGCCGATGAACCACGCGCCCTTGTCGATGAAGACCTTGTTCGGAACGTCCATCGCCGTGAACATTCCGTTCTTCCTCATGCAGATGATTTTGTCGAACTCCGAGACCCTCAAGACTTCCGAGCCGCCTGAGACCTGTGTTCCGAGATAGCCCTTGTCGTCGTACCTCAGTGGAATGTCCCTTTTGGCGATTTCCTTCGCGTCGGTCGCCGAGAATTTCTTCACGGTCGTCTTCCTCTTCGTGTCGAATTTGGCGTCCTTCAATTTTTCTTCTATTGAATCCAGATATTCGATTGCATAGCCGACGAGGTTCTTGAGAGTCTTGTTGATTTCCTTGAGCCTCTTGTTTATCGAAGTGACCTCCGCCTTGTTCTTGCTCATGTCGTAGAGGGAGATTCTCCTGATTGGAATCGAAAGCAGATGCTCGATGTCCTCCGCCGAAATCGGGCGCACAAGCTCGGCCGCGTGCGGCACGAATCCGTTCCTGACGGCCTTCTCCACCGCCTCCTGCGTCTTTTGCGTCTCTATGCTCTTGTAGATTCTCTCCTCCACGAAAATGCGTTCGAGCGTTCGGAGATGGAGCTTGTCCGTGAGCGCGTTCTTCTCGAATTCGAGTTCGTCCTTCAAAATCGCCTGGAGCTGCTTGGCGTGGTATTCGATTATCTCAGTCGCCGTCATCTGCGTGGGCATGTTGTCCTTGATGACGAGCATGTTGCAGGTGACCGACTGCTCGCATTCCGTGTAGGCGTAGAGAGAGTCCACCACGTCCTTCGCGTAGACTCCGCGCGGAAGCTTTAGCTCGATGTTCACGTCCTTCGCCGTGAAGTCGTGTATCGCCGAAATCTTCACCTTGCCGTTCTTAGCCGCGTTCTCGATTGAGTTGATGAGCGTGTTGGAGTTGCTCGGGTACGCCAGCTCCGTGATGACGATTTTCTTCTCGTCCGACAAATCGAGCTTCGCCCTGGTGATGATTTTTCCGGAGCCGTCCTTGAAATTGGACACGTCGATGAGTCCGCCCGTCTGGAAATCCGGGTAGAGGTGGAATTTCTCTCCGTTCAGGCACTTCTTTTCCGCCTCGATTACTTCCTTTATGTTGTAAGTCGGAATCTTCGTGTTCATTCCGACCGCGATTCCCTCCGCGCCTGTGAGCAGCACCAGCGGAAGTTTCGCGCGGAATACCGTCGGCTCCTTGCTTCGTCCGTCGTAGCTCGGGACGTAGTTCGTGATGTTCGGGTTGTAGAGGAAGTCCTTCGCCAGCGGATTCACCCGGCACTCTATGTATCGCGGCGCGGACGCTCCGTCACCTGTGTAGATGTTCCCGAAGTTTCCCTGCTTCTCTATGAAGTAGTCCCTGTTCGCCAGGACAACGAGCGCGCCTCCAATCGAAGCGTCTCCGTGTGGATGGTATTTCATGCATCTTCCCACCACGGTCGCGACTTTCTGGAATCTGCCGTCGTCCATTTCGAAGAGCGTGTGCATGATGCGCCTCTGAACCGGCTTCAATCCGTCCTCGATGTCTGGAATCGCCCTGTCACGAATGACGTAGCTCGCGTATTCAATGAAGTTTTTGTCGAATAGATTTTTTACGTATGCCATATTTTCCCTTTTTCAGTCTTAGTTTAGCAAAATGCCAATCTGATTTCGATAGACGCTGAGTTTTAAATGTAGGTCGAATTACGATATCCGCAAACTCGACATTCGGCTTATTATACATTATTATAAGATGGTTTTAACTTTGTTTTAATTGAAAAAAGATAGGAGAAAATTATGAAAAAGTTTTGTTTTCTGATGTGCATGATGGCCGCCTTGCTGGTGACCTCCTGCCGAGATGAAGAGGAAATCTGCTGTGAGCTAGGGTCGTCCTATGCGGTCTCTCTTTCCGAGCTTGTCGTCCAGCCCGCTGTGGAATGTTCGTACACGCCTTCAGGGGCGACGGATGCGGTCGTGCTCAAGAAGATTGTCTTCAATTATCCGACTGAGAACGTGGCGGGGGAGAAAGTCACTGCCTCCGCTGCAATCATGATGACTTCCAGCCTGTACGAAAGCAAGACGAAGGCACCTTTCATGGTCCTCGTCCACCACGGAGCGATGACCAACAACGCCGAAGCT
>CAMHLH010000195.1 GCA_946185925.1 uncultured Treponema sp. | reverse complement strand
CACGCGGCCCACGAGCGCATGATTTTCGACCGCATGATGGAAGGCAGGGACGAAGGCAACTATGTCCAGCCGCTCCTGATTCCATACACTATCGAAGTCGACGACGAAGGCGAGGAGAAATATCTGGAATCGCTGCTTGATAAGCTCAAGGAAATCGGATTCGAGGGGAAAAACACAGGAAACGGCGTTTTTGAATTCAACACCGTGCCGTCAAGATGGAACGGGACTCAGAAGGATTTCAAAGACGCAATCCTCGAAGAAAAGGCAGGGCCGGAGCGGATAATGTACAAGATTTACGCCACGGCCGCATGCAGGAGGGCTGTCATGCAGGGAATGCCTCTCGACGACAAGACCGCGGAGGAGCTGGCGGTCAAAGCCCTCTCACTCCCCGACCCGCACTGCCCCCACGGACGGCCAATCTGGTTCAGCATGACAAAAGACCAGATGTTCGCGAGGGTCAGGCGCACAGAAAACTGAAAAACATTACTTCGCGTCCAATGTCGAAGCCGACGGCGTTTTCGAGTCCGCATTTGCGCTGCCGGTCTTCTCGTTGGAAACCTCCGCATCGGAAGCAGTTTCTCCGCCGGAGGAAGCATCACTCTTCACGTCCTCGTCCACAGGCAGTTTCGGAGGCTCCTGGCTTCCGATTCTCTCAAGCTTCTTGCCAGAATTTTCTTTCGGAAGGGCGGGAGCCTTGTCCTTGACCTTCTCCCCGGCAGACTTCTGCTTGCTCGAAGGCAGGCTTGGAGCGACCGTGTCCGCCCCAGACATCTTCTCCTCCTTCTTCTTCTCGGATTTCTGCTCTCCCGGAAGTGCCGGAGCCGAAGGATTGTCGATGTACTCCCCATTCTTTTTCGCGCCAGACTCCTTTGGCAACGCCGGAGCCTGAATGTCAGAAGAATTGACCTGCTCGCCAGTCCTCCGGCTTCCTTTGTCGGCTGGAAGTGCCGGCGCCGCACTTTCGCTCGAATCAAGCTGCTCTCCGTTGATTTTCTTGGCGGTCCTTTCGACTGCAAGTTCCGGCGCCGCGCTTTCGCTCGAATCAAGCTGCTCCCCGTTGATTTTCCTGGCGTTCCTTTCGACCGGAAGTTCCGGTGCCGCGCTCTCGCTCGAGTCGAGCTGCTCTCCGTTGATTTTCTTGGCGTTCCTTTCGACTGGAAGAGCCGGCGCCGCGCTCTCGTCTGAATCGAGCTGCTCTCCGTTGATTTTTTGAAGTTTTTCCAAAGGAAGCTCGGGAGCTTCTGCCTCGGAATCCGACATGATTTCGTGCGGCCCCTCAGAACCGTCGTCAATTTGGCTTCGAATCAAATCATCCACAAGTTCAGGACCAAGCCGTTTCCTGTAGTCGATTTCCTCGTTCAAAAGGGCTATAAGCTTTTCGATTTCAGGTCTCTGCTTCGTGTCGGGCTTCAGCTCAAGGTAAAGCACATAGTCGTCCCTGGCCTCTTCGATTTTGTCCTGGCGGAGGAACGCGTTCGCCAAGTTAAGCGTGGCAGGAGCGTACTGGGCGTCGATTCCCCTCGATTTCTCGTAGAGGGACGCGGCCTTCATGTACTGCCCAAGAGCATACGCGGCGTTTCCCTCGTTGAAATAGAGGACCTTGTAGTTCGTGCCCTCCTTTGCAAGCCCAGCCTCGCAAACGTCGATGGACTTCTGGTACTCCTCGACCTGGTAGTATGCGGCTGAAAGGTAGACGTAGACATCGGGACTGTAGGCCTCGTGCTTGTCGTCGCCCAAAAAAGCCTCCAGCAACGGTATCGCCTCGGCGGGCTTGTTCAGCTGGAAAGTCTCGACGGCTTCCTCGTAGGCGTCCTGCTTGTCGGCAGCGGCTTTTCTCTCGACCCTCGCCTTCTCCCTTTCACGGGCAGCCTCACGGGCCTCCTTCGTCTTTTTTGCGTCGGCGGAGAACGCCATCGAAGAAAAGAGAACAGAAAGCGAAAGAAAGCAGAAAATCTTTTTAGAAATATTTTTCAAGAATGCCATTTTTGTCAGTTTTATCAGTGTCATCTCAGAAATTACCTTATGTGTATCGATTTTATTTTCGGCAAAACATAACCTTTATTTGACATAGACAACCAAAAAGTCTACTCTAAAATAATTATAATAATACAAAAAATAAAGTCATAAGCATTATGAATTTAGGTGGGAGGTCTAAAACACAATGGCAACTATGATTCCATTGCTCATAATATTAGTTCTTGTTGTTGCGATAATCGTCCTTGGAGTATTCGCGCTCAAGTCCATAATGCAACCTAAAAAACTAGATTCCATAACAAAACTTATAAAGCAGCAGAAGTTCACGGCTGCCGAAAGAGTGGCGAAGAGTCTCATATCGAAGAACCCAAGAAACTATCTCGCCCACTACTATCTCGGAAACGCCTATCTCGCTGACAGGAAAAACGAGCTGGCCCTCATGGAATACAAGCTCGTGAACCAGAACGCCATCTTCAACGGCGACATCCCGGAAAAAGAATTCAGAACGCAGCTCTCACAGCTTTTCGTCAAGTTCAACCAGACGGACGACGCCCTCAAGGAATATCTCCTTTTGACAAAGCTCAATCCGTCCGAGGCCGAGAACTACTACATGTGCGGAAAGCTCTACGAGCAGAAAGGCAGGTCTGATCTCGCCACAGGCTTCTTCCAAAAGGCGATTCAACACAACAAGAAGCACGTCAAGGCCCACTCCGCCTACGCGCTGTCGCTCCTCAGGGGAAAGCAGTTTTCGGAGGCAAAAAAAGAAATAGACCTGGCGATTTCTCTCAGCCCGGACACATATTCGTCATACTATTATCTTGGAAAAATATACAAGGAGCAGAAGGACTATCCGAACGCCATAAAAGCGCTCGAAAAGGCACTCAGAGACCCGGAGTTCAAGCAGAAGGCCTATCTGGAAAGGGGCTCGTGCTACATGATGGCGAACTCAATCGACAACGCCCTCTCGGAATTCGACAAGGCGGTCAGGTCGGCAAAGGACGAGAACGCGCAGGAGACGCTCTACGCGCGGTATTTCCTGGCGGCCTGCTACGAGAAGAACAGGAACATAGACAAGGCCATTGAGCAGTGGCAGATAATCTACAAAAGGAACCACTCGTTCAGGGACGTAGGCGCGAAGCTCTCGGAATACAAGGACCTCCAGACGAACGACAGTCTGAAGGAATACCTCACCTGCTCGTCCTCTTCGTTCGTCGACCTCTGCAAGAAGGCCGCGCTCGGTGGTCTCAGCATGGCTTCCCAGAAGGCCGAGGTTCAGAGGTGGGGCGTCAGAATCTACGCCATAGAGCAGAAGAAGGACGACTGGATGAACGTGAGGAAGCAGGTCTACATGATTGACTTCCACAGGGAAACAGAGCCTATAGAGGACGTGGAGATAAGGACAGTGCTCGACACGGCAAAATCAAAGAACTGCGTCAAGGCGTTCGTCTGCACAAGTTCGGGTTTCACCAGCGCGGCGGTCGGATTCGCCGAGAACAGGCCGATAGAGCTCATCGGCAAGGAAAAGCTTGAGCAGCTTTTGGCAAAAGCAGGAATATAGAAGACAGGACGAAAAATGAAGATTCTTTGCGTTTCGGATCAAATCGACCCACTTGTATACAGCACAAAAGTCAAGGAACGTTTCAAAGACATCGACTTGGTGCTGTGTGCCGGAGACCTTCCGTCCGAATACATAGACTTCATAGTCTCATCCTTGAACAAACCGACATATTTCATCTTCGGAAACCACAACCTTTCCGAATTCGGCCTCTACCACAGGGTGAAGCAGCACAAAGGCGCGCACCCGACGCTGCAGGACGAAAAGAGCGTCTACGACATGGAAGGAAGCCACGGAGCCGACTACATCGGATTCCGGACCGACGTGAACAAGCGGCTCATGTTCGAGGACGAAAACGGAAAGACGAGACCTCTGCTGATAGCGGGGGTTTCCGGTTCCATGCGCTACAACGGAGCCTTGAGCCAGTACACGAACAGAGAGATGTTCTTTCATCTGCTGAAGATGGTGCCGTCGCTCCTGCTCAACAAAATCAAATATGGAAAATACATCGACATATTCCTCACACACGCCTCGCCAAGGCACATACACGACAGGGAGGATCCATGCCACATCGGATTCGAGTGCTTCAACTGGTTCATACAGAGATTCACGCCAACATATCTGGTGCACGGCCACATACACCTGTACGACATGAACGAGAAGCGGGTGACGGAAGTCGAGACAAAAGACGGAGTGACAGCGGTAGTAAACGCCTACAGCTACATAATAATAGAATTGCCGAAAAAGTCATTGAAGGCAGAATCAGTTTAACAAAAAAGGAATTTAAAAAATGAGCGACCAGATGCTTTCTGTTCAAACAGAAGACGATTTTGCAAAGGCCAGGCACAAGGCCCTGTTCAACGAAGTCCAGCATTTCCTAAACCCAGAAGAGGCGACATTGATTTCATTCTCCGACATCAAGAACCTCCTCAGACCGAAAAACGAAGTCTACATGGGAATGAAGACAGTCCCAGTCAACCTGATTGTCGGCAGCGAGGGCCGCTACCAGGATTTCGACAACAAATTCTTCCCAAAGAACATGCATCTCAAAAACCGCTGGGAGCACATCGACATGGCCCACATACAGGACATATCCCTTCCGTCGATATCCCTCTACGAGCTTGGCGGAGTCTATTTCGTCAGGGACGGGAACCACAGAGTCTCGGTCGCAAAGGCGAAGGGCATCGAATTCATAGACGCGGAAGTGGTCAGCCTGCAGAGCGAGATAAAGCTCAGGCCAGGCGACAGTCTGCAAAAGATGGTCAAGCAGGTGATAGAATACGAAAAAAGGGTCTTTTACGGAGAGACAGGATTCGGCGACGTGACGGATTTCTGGTGCCTAGACTTTTCTATACCGGGCCAGTACGACGTCATATACAACCACATCCTCACCCACAAGTACTACATCAACATGAACAAGACCGAGGAAATCGGCATGGACAAAGCCATGATGTCATGGTTTCTCACGGTCTACATGCCAGTCATAAATGTCATAGACAAGCACAAGATAATGA
>CAMHLH010000194.1 GCA_946185925.1 uncultured Treponema sp. | reverse complement strand
ACTATGGAAACTTCGAGGACGAGTTGAACCTTTTCGATTTGGCGTCTGCCGGCAGCATTGAGACGTACATGACCATGCGCGACGGTTTTTTCTACATAGCGAACGGGGAGTCCAAGAAAGTGATGGAGCTGAATTCCTATGGCGATTTGCTTGGCCTCTACTACAATCCAGAATCCGTATTGAATCTTGAATTTGCAGATGCTAATGTCGGAAATTCTACGAAGAAGGCCGTGTCGTATCCGTTCAACACGCTGGGGCCTATCGCGGTCGATTCCATGAAGTCACTCTACGTCGTGGACTCTCTTCCCCCTGAACGCCAGGAGCGGGACGACAAACGCCGCCTGGTGCTGAGGAACGTTGTGCTCAGGTTCGACGCCGATGGAAAATTCGTAGACTACATAGGGCAGCAGGGGCCGGGCGGCACTCCGTTCCCTGCCGTGCGCAGCATCTACACGACCGCAAGTAACGAGCTTGTCGTCGTCTGCACTACAAACGACGGATTCGAGGTTTTCTGGTTCGGCGAGAACGGCTTCCTCCTCTATCAAATTCCTGTCGCCGAGAGCGCCCTCCCCAAACTTTCGGGGGACTCCGAGAACGAAAAGGAAAGCCAGTATTCGCATCTTTCAATCGACAACGTTGTTCCTGACGCGAACATGCTCAAGCTTTATTTGAAAGTCGACTGCTATTCCAAGTCCGTGGATTCTGACTTGCAGGTCGTGTCCGGCATCGAGTTCTCCAAGACTGTTTTGATTCCGTTCGACATTGCCGGGGGGAAATTCGAGGACGCCCTTGAGATTCCTTCTTACGAGTATGTCGTCTCGGAAAGCATGGGGCAGGAAATCGAAGTCATTCCGTTCAGTTTCCTTGGAGTCACGGAGAATGGCTGGTTCTTCTTCATCGTGCCCACCGACGACGGTTATTTGGTGCAGATGGTCCAGCCCGATGGCCAGCGTATCGTCAAGAGGAGCATATCCATTCCGCACGAGAAAAATCTCTTCCATACCTTGTCGCTGAATTCGTCCGGGATAATAAGCGGACTTTTCGCACGCAAGGAGAACGCTCTCGTGGCATGGTGGCGCACAGATTCTCTTATCGACTCTTTCATATCCAATTGATTTTTTCATTTTGCGCTTGCATTGGAGGTGAGGCATGGATTTTTCGCAGATTCCCGAGGGGCATGAAGACGGTGAGGAACCCCTCGTTTTCCATTTCAACAACGCCGAGAGGGTGAAGAACGCCCCCCAGATTGTCAAGGACTACTACGAAGGAAAGCTGGTCCAGAAGCGGCCCGGCCTTTTCAAGGCACTTGTGGCGACGAAATCCAACAGGCTCATATTCATAGCCCTTATGGTCTGCTTCGCGCTTGTCGTGTTCAACACGTTCTTCGGTCCAAAGCCGAATGTGGAGACCTTGAAGGGCGTTCCGATGTCGCTCGCTTCGTTCTCGTATGATGGAAACGTCCTTGTCAGCCTTGAATTCGACGATGTTGAAAAGAAGTTTCGTGGAAAATATGAAAAAGGAATTCCCGTCTTCGCTAAATTTGAGGCCGTTGATGTCGATAATCAAGTTGTCAGTGTTTTTGAGGATGCGGGACTTTACGAGGAGAAGCAGATTTTTCTCAGGGCAAAATTCACGGATTTCGACATCTCGTCCGTAAACGCTTTTGTGGAGCTGAAGTTTGACGGGGAGGGCGATGGCGTGGATGGAAGCCGCTCTGTCGTCTTGAAGGCCAATGTCGAAAGACGCTGACGAAAATCAAGTAAAAATAATCGGATTGTTGGGGAAGCCAAAAATGTTGCAGTTCTATTTTCTGTCGGTTTTGTTGAATGTTGTTGCGGGATTCGTGTTGATTTACGCGTCTTCCAATGTGAAAAAGCCCTCCGTAGTTGGCGGAGGCTATTCTTTCGATGACGACCTGTCAGACTCCCTGGATTCCGCTGCCGCTCCCTACGGCGATTCGGAGGGCGGTGTCGGGTCGGACAAGCCTTTCTCCGCTTTCCTCAATGACAAAATATTCAGACTGGTGCTCGGAATCGTCTGCGTGTTCATCGGCCTCATAAAGCTCGTCTACACAGTCCAAAACGATGTCGCCCTCGTCGGTGATTTCTTCCCGGCCCTGGCAGGCCTTTCCGGCGGTTCTTGCCTGCTAGTGGGCTATTTTCTTTCCGCTGGAATCTCGGTTCCGGATTTTTTGGAGTCGTTTTTCGTCAGCGGCAAGAAATTTGTCGGAATATTCTGCATAGTGGCTGGTGTCCTTCATTTCATCTTTCCGCGCGTCCTTTTTCTGTAGGATTCATTTACAAAAAATTCATTGTTTTTTCTCACTAAAGAAAATATACTTTACGTTGTTGAGAAAGATTCTAAAGAGGTGGATTTTTATTCTCAATACGAAAAGAAACAGCCTCTTCCTAAAAAAAGAGGCAAATTTATTTTAGGAGAACCACAATGAAGTACACTGCAGAAGTGGAACATATGTGTCCTTTGGCTAAAGGCGCATATCATGGTCCTGCTCCGATTCCTGAAGAGGGAAAATGGGTTCAGGCGAAGAAAGTCGAAGACATTTCCGGCTTTACACACGGTATTGGCTGGTGTGCACCTCAGCAGGGTGCCTGCAAGCTCTCATTGAACGTCAAGGACGGAATCATCGAAGAGGCTCTCGTCGAGACCATCGGATGTTCTGGAATGACTCACTCGGCCGCCATGGCGTCCGAAATCCTCATCGGAAAGACACTCATCGAGGCTTTGAACACTGACCTCGTCTGCGACGCAATCAACACTGCCATGCGCGAGCTTTTCATGCAGATTGTCTACGGAAGAACTCAGTCGGCTTACTCTAAGGACGGACTCAAGGTCGGAGCTTCCCTCGAAGATTTGGGAAAGAACCTCCGCTCACAGGTCGGAACGATGTTCGCCACAAGAAAGACAGGTCCTCGCTACCTCGAAATGACAGAGGGATACGTCGAGCAGATCGCTCTCGACAAGGACAACCAGATTGTCGGATACAAGTGCATCAATTTCGGAAAGCTTATGGACGCTCTCAAGGCTGGAGTCGACGCTAAAGAGGCTATCGAGAAGGCACGCACTCACTACGGACGCGTCACAGAGGATCAGGGCGTCGTGAAATTCATCGACCCTCGCAAGGAGTAGACAATGGCTTTATTTGAAGATTACGAAGGAAGAATCCCTCAGGTTAACAAGGCCCTTAAAGCTTACGGTTTCTCAGAGGGCGAGAAAGGTTTGAACGAGGCCCGTGACCTCTGCAAGTCCCGCGGTTTCGACCCTTATGAAATCTGCCAGTCGACACAGCAGATTTGTTTCGAGGACGCGAAGTGGGCTTATGTCCTCGGTTCCGCAATCGCAATCAAGGAAGCCGAGAAGTCTGGCGACAAGACTGGTTCCACAGCCGCCGCCAACATCGGAAAGGGACTCCAGGCGTTCTGCTTGCCTGGTTCTGTCGCCGACGACCGCAAAGTTGGTCTCGGACACGGAAACCTCGGCGCCCGCCTTCTCTCTGAGGAGACACAGTGCTTCGCGTTCTTGGCTGGTCACGAGTCTTTCGCCGCAGCCGAGGGAGCCATCAAAATCGCTGCCAACGCAAACAAGGTCCGCAAGAACAAGCTCCGCGTCATCCTGAACGGTCTCGGAAAGGACGCCGCCCAGATTATTTCTCGCATCAACGGCTTCACATACGTCCAGACGAAGTTCGACTACTTCAACGGCGAGGGAACTGACAAGGCTCTCACAGTCGTGAAGGAAGTTCCGTACGGCAACAACCCTGACCGCCTCATCGTCAAGTGCTACGGCGCCGACGACGTTCGCGAGGGTGTCGCAATCATGTGGCACGAGGACGTGGATGTTTCCATCACAGGAAACTCAACGAACCCGACACGCTTCCAGCACCCAGTTGCGGGAACTTACAAGAAGGAGCGCTTGCTCGCCGGCAAGAAGTACTTCTCTGTAGCTTCCGGCGGCGGAACAGGACGCACTTTGCATCCAGATAACATGGCTGCGGGACCTGCTTCATACGGCTTCACAGACACTCTCGGACGCATGCACTCAGACGCTCAGTTCGCTGGCTCTTCATCTGTTCCGGCGCACGTCGAGATGATGGGCTTCATGGGAATGGGAAACAACCCGATGGTAGGTTGTACAGTCGCTTGCGCTGTCGCAGTCGCGGGCAGCTTCTAATTCCTGAAATTTAGATTTGTGTCTAATAGAATGCGGGACTTTTTCAAGTTCCGCATTTTTTTTTGCCCTTCGTTTTTTTTCAGTTGATTTTTATGATGATTTTTGTCTCAAAAAACTTGACAAATCGACTCTTGTGGTTTTCCCTTGATTTTTCATTGAATTTTGCCGAAAATTAAGGAAAATTATGGATACAAAGATTTTAACGCGCAATTATCTAGAAACGCTTTCTTCATCGGATTTGGTCTCTCTGGCCGATGATTACGGAATAGACATTCCTGACAATTTGAGTAGAAGGTTCATAATCGGAGAGCTGCTGGAGGTTGCGGAAGAATTGAATGCCGGTTCTTCAAATTCCGAGTCTGCACTTTCCGAGCTGTCACAGCTTTCCGACGCGGAGTCCATGTCGCTTCCCGATTCTCTCCGGTCGAGGATGGAAGATGCGCTTCCCCTGACATTCAATGAGACTGAAATAGATTTTGTCTTCAGAAATCCTGTTTGGGTCTATGTTTTCTGGGACATCAACGCCGCTGATTTGAAGAAAATGCAGTCCGACGATGATTTTGAGAAGGTCGTCCTCAGGGTTTCCTACTTCGAGTCTGCGGAATCCCTTTCCCCCACGAAGTCTTTCGACGTGAAAGTGTCCGTCGAGGACCACGGCCAGTTCGTTATGGTCTCCGTGAACAAGCAGTCGGAGGGGGATGTGAAGTTTTTGAGGATAGATTTGGTGGCCGTTTACGATGGAAAGTCCGACAGCATAGCCATATCAAAAAAAATGGAGCTTCCGGTTGGAACTGATTTGCTCGGAACTGCCATGCCAGGACGCGATTTTGACCTTTCCCCAGTGGAGGAACTTTCAGGAA
>CAMHLH010000193.1 GCA_946185925.1 uncultured Treponema sp. | reverse complement strand
TGTTTTTGATGAAATTTTCAATTTCTGGATTTTTTTCGCATTTGAATTCGGAGAGTGCGGAAACGACCTCGCTCTCTCCGACCGAATCAATCAGGCTTGAAATCTTTACAACGCTGAAATTCATCTGTCTTTTCTCTTTTTCCAAAGAGCTTTGATTTCCGAGGGAAGTTCGATGAACGAGCCTTTTTCTTTTTCTTGCTTTTTCGGAGATTCGGCCGCCGAAATATCAAGGGCGTTCACAAAATTCTCGGCTTTCACCGAGTCTGTTATGTTGAAATTCGCAAAAATACTTGAAGTCGCCATGATGATACCTCCCTGCAGTTTTTGTGATATTCAAAAGGTCTTTTTGAGCATCATAAATAATATATCATAAATCTTTGCGGTGTTGAACTTTTTGACCGCCGTCAGCGACTAGGGAAAAACTGCAAAAAAAACCTCCAGCGGCCAAGCCTGTGCATTTTTTTGAATGCGGCCGCTGGAGGTTTTCATATTTTATATTCTATAGAACTACTTGTTGCCGCGCTTTTTGCTCCGTCTTTTGTCGGCTTCTTCAAGCGATTCAATTTTTTCTGCCTCGCTTTCCTTCCAGTGCTCCAATTCCTCTGTGTTGACTTGCTCCTCCGAGAAATTGAAAACGCTGTCGCTCAAGTTCGGCTCGTCTTTGTATCTGCTGAATATCTCTTCGATTTCCTCCGCCGTCAGTTCGTTCTCGTTCGGAATGCCGTTCATGCGGTTCAGTTCCTCAAGCGTCCAGCGGACAAGCCCCTCGTCTGCGTTGGGATAGTTTTCCTCTTCCGAGAAATTCCCGCTTTCGGCTTGTTCATCGGTTTCTGGTCGCAAACCAAAGTATTTTTCCTTCTCCTTCATCAGTTTGTGGCGTTCAATGGATTCTTTGAAAAAGCGTTCCCGCTCATCCATTTCCTGCCAAATTTCTTCATAACTGGTTATTGTGCACCAAAAATTACCGAGTTTTACTCTTTTACCCATTTTTCACCTCCTTTCCTGCGGTAGTACAGATATAGTGTTTCTAGCACCATCAGCCTTTTGAATTACTTTTACATCACTGGGGTTTAATGAATCATAAAATACCATATAGGGCAAAAGTCGAGTTTTCACAGCTCAATGGCTGAAACAAGCGGAAGCGGGGTTCCACAGCCGAATACACTCAGCCACCGCGAAGCGGTACTGCCGTATTCGGCTGTGGGTTCCCGCTGGGAGCTTGTTTCAGCAAATACGATACGCATAAACTCGACTTTTGCCCTAATAATGAAATAAAAAATCGGCAAGCAAAAAAAAACTCCGCCGTCCTTCCTATCTCAACTCTCAATTTTTAACTTTCAATTCTCAATTTCCTTTGTAATCTCGCTACAGCAGTGCTAGAATGAAACACATTATTTAACTTTTGGAGGGTTTTATGAGAAAAAGTGGAAAGGTTGCGGCTGCGTTTTTTGCCGCTCTCGCAGTTCCATTCGCTGTCGGCTGCAAGAACGACGGCGCGAAGAACGAGGCTGAAAAGCCCGTGGAAATCACAATGTGGTACGGCGGAAGCGTGAGCGAGGCGGGGGAGCCTCCGAGCGACTGGGTAGCCTACGACATAATCAGGGAAAAGCTTGGAATCGACTTGAAGCTGACGATGCTTCCGTCGAGCGAGACCGACCGCGACGCCAAACTCAACGCGACGGCGGCCGCCAGGACTCTTCCCGATGTCTTTACCGTGAACAGGGAGCCGTGGCTCAAGATGATTGAGGGCGGAATGCTTTCGACCGTGGACGACATGTACGAGAAGATGCCGAACAGGACGAAGATAATGTACGACCAGACCGCTCGCAACTTCACGACGGTGAACGGACATTCATACGGCTTGGCAAGCCCGGGCTCCATCGCGAGGAACGAAGGCCTCCTCATCAGGAAGGACTGGCTCGACAGGCTCGGACTCCAGGTCCCAAAGACCACGGAGGAATTTCTTGAGGTGATGAAGGCGTTCACTGAAAAGGACCCGGACGGAAACGGCCAGAACGACACTTACGGATTCGGCGCCTTCCTCGAAATCTACCAGCACCAGGAAGGTTTCGGGCGCAGGCTTGAGCCTATCATGGGCGCGTTCGGAGTCGAGGGCACTTGGAGCATGAAGAAGGAGACTGCAGGCCTCAACGTCCTCCGCCCTGAGTACTATGACGCCGTCGAATTCGTCAAGAGGATGGTGGACGAGAAGGCAATCGACCCCAACTGGCTCGTCTACAAGAAGGACGACTTCCGCGCCGCATGGAAGCAGGGAAAATTCGGAATCATGCGCGAGCAGAACGCGGCTTTCGCTTCCGAGTCGAACTACAAGCCTTTCGACAAGAACTTTCCGGACGGAGAGTGGATTGTCATCGACCCGCCTGTCGGCCCTTCTGGAAAGTCCTCCACCGGATGCTTCATCCAGGGCTACAGAATCACGGCCATTTCCAAGAACGCTGAGTCCAAGAAGGACGCAATCGCCCGCCTCTTTGAATGGATGAGCAGCGACGAGGGCTACTACCTCCTCGGCTGGGGCGTCGAGGGCGTGAACTACACGAAGAACGCAGACGGAGTCCCTGTGACCGACAATCTCCCGGATCCGTCCAAGGCCTTCTCGAAGCCTGAGATGCAGCCGCTCACGCAGCTCCGCGCTTATGTCTTCTACAACAGCAACATCGAGCTCTACTCGCGCTATCCGACTTACGAGACTGAATTCTCTCACAAGAAGATGTCCGCGCTCGATGTCCTGAACCAGATGGACAAGCTCCCGTACACTCCCGCAGTCGGCTCCGACTCCATGCCGGCTCCAGACGCGGACCTCAAACGCTTCTACGAGCAGGGCATAATCGAATTTGCCATCGGGAAGAGGGAACTCACACACGAGAACTGGGACGCGTTCATAGCCCAGTTCAAGCAGCTCGGCGGAGAGAACTGGAACCAGGCTGGAATCGCATACGCCACGGAGAACAATCTGCTTTATTGAACAAAACGTTCTTATGTTCTATCATCTTAAGCCATGAATTGTTTTGCACTACTACTTCTATCTAACCTTACAGACTCGGAAGAAAACCGCTGAAAGCAGTGTATTCAATTCATAATTCATGGATTTTACAGACCTGTTGCTTTTGGCGGCAGGTCTTTTTTATTTTCAAAATTGAATTGCAAAAAAGGAGAAAAAAATGAACGCGTCAAAATACAAGCCGTTCCCAGGAGCTGTCCTCAAGAGCAGGACCTGGCCGGACAAGAGAATCGAAAAAGCGCCGATTTGGTGCTCTGTTGACCTTCGCGACGGAAATCAGGCTCTCATCGACCCGATGGGAATCGAAACCAAGCTCAAGTTCTTCGATTTGCTCGTGAAAATCGGCTTCAAGGAAATCGAAATCTGCTTTCCTTCGGCTTCCGACACTGAATTCGACTTCTGCAGAAGGCTCATCGACGAAAAGCACATCCCTGACGACGTGACGATTCAGGTTCTCTGCCAGGCACGCGAGCACCTCATCAAAAAGACGATGGAAGCCATTAAGGGCGCGCCGAACGTGATTTTCCACATCTACAATTCGACTTCTCCGGCTCAAAGAAAGTACGTCTTCAACAAATCAAAGGAAGAAATCATCAAAATCGCAGTTGACGGCGTAAAGTGCATAAAAGAGTGCATGAAGGACTTGAGCGAGGACGAGCGGAAGAGAATCCGCCTTGAGTATTCGCCGGAAAGCTTCTCCATGACCGAAATCGACTACGCGATTGAAATCTGCAACGCTGTCGGAAAGGAATGGGGATTCTCGGCGGAGAACAAAATCATCTACAACCTGCCTTCGACTGTCGAGTGCTACACCCCGAACGTGTACGCGGACTCGATTGAATATTTCGCTTCCAAAGTGGAGAACCGAGAGAACGTCATCATCTCGACCCACTGCCACAACGACCGCGGAACCGGAGTCGCCGCCTGCGAGCTTGGTCTTCTTGCCGGTGCCGACCGCGTCGAGGGCTGCCTTTTCGGAAACGGAGAGCGCACCGGAAACCTCGACATCGTTACAGTCGCGCTCAACATGTTCAGCGAGGGCGTGGACCCCGAACTCGACTTCTCGAACCTGCCTGAAATCGCCGACGCATACCAGGAATTCACAAAGATGGACATTCCTCCGCGCACTCCTTATGCCGGCGGCTTGGCGTACACGGCTCTTTCCGGCGGACACCAGGACGCAATCGCGAAAGGCCTCGCCGCGCGCGCGAAGATGGACGCTGGCGCAATCTGGGACGTTCCGTACATCCTCATCGATCCGCACGACATCGGGCGCAAGTACGAGGGAATCATCAGAATCAATTCCCAGAGCGGAAAGGGCGGCTCTTCATTCATCCTCGAACACAACTACGGCTACGCAATTCCGAAGGCGATGCAGCCTGCAATCGGCGATTTGATAAAGACCGAGTCGGACAAGGCTCAGAGGGAGCTTCAGCCTGAGGAAATCCTCAAGTTCTTCGAAAGCCAGTGGATTTCAAACAGGGAGAAGTTCTCCATTGTTGACATCGCGTCGACCCATCTTGAGTCGCTTCGAGGCGAGGATTCTGTGGAGCGCGTCTCATGCTTCGGCTCTGTCATGTACGATGGAGAGAAACTCACAATCAGTGGAAAGGGCAACGGGCCTCTCGATGCGTTCGTCGCCGCCCTCGGCGAGACTTCCGTTCCGAAGTTCAACATCACGGCCTTCCACGAGCACTCGCTCGGCCAGGGAAGCGACACGTGCGCTGTCGCCTACGTCCAGATAACGACCGAAAGCGGCGAGAAATTCTGGGGCGTCGGAAAATCATCGAACGTCGGACGCGCGGGTATCAATGCCGTCGCTTCGGCGTTGAACCAGTAGCGTAACGTGTAAAATTTCATGTCAACCTGTTCGGAAATTTTTTCTGAGCAGGTTTTATTTTTTTTAGGGAATTTCGAAATCAGCAGAATGGAATATGAAAATTCTAAAATTGAAGCTTGATTATCAAAACGGCTCTTTTTCCGTCGTGTGAAAAAAAAGGGCTCGATGTTCGACGAACACCGAGCCCCCA
>CAMHLH010000192.1 GCA_946185925.1 uncultured Treponema sp. | reverse complement strand
CAAGGGCGATTCCGGCACGACATACTGGCTCAGACGGCAGAACCTTTTCTCTAACCTCCAGACGGGCAGGGTTTCCAGGGTCACCGTCAAAAAGTTCGTCTTCGACAGGAAGATTTCCGACGGCTACTTCACGCAGAACTGGCTCACGACCGGAAAAGCCAAGTGACGCAGGAAAAGAAGGAGCGTCTTTCATATCTCGGAGCGCTGGCTCTGCTTTTTTCATACGCGGAGTCGGCTCTTCCGAGATTCACGCCCTTTTTCAAACTGGGGCTTTCCAACGCCGTAATCCTTGCCTCGGCCGGCTTGGATTTCCCTTCGTTTCTGCTGCTTTGCCTGGTGAAGTCGGCGGCCGCTTCGCTCATGTCGGGGACTCTTTTAACTCCGTTCTTCATCGTTTCAATCGTCCAGTCCCTGCTTTCAGGCTCGCTCGTGTTCTTTCTGTGCAGAATGTGCGGGAAATCCCTTTCGCTTTTTGGAATTTCCATACTGGCTTCGGCTTTTTCGTCGCTCGTTCAGGTTCTTCTCTGCTCTTTGTATCTCGGTCGCGGTGTCTGGAACTTTTTGGGGCCGATGCTGATTTTTTCCGCTTTTTCAGGAATCTTCACGGCTTTTTTGGCTTTGCGGCTCGGCCTGGAAAAAGCTCTGCAAAATCAATCGACAAAGAAAATCGATTCTTCTTCAATTGACTATGCTTCTTCGCTTTCTTCCGCTGAAAAAATCTCTTCTGTATTGAAAATCATTCTCGTCGTCGCTTTTTCGGTATTCGTCTTTTCCACAGGCAAACTGCCTTTTCTTTTCGTTGCGCTGTTCTTGTCGGCTTTTTTGCAAAAAATGTCCGGCCACAGGATTCTTTTTCTTCCGCATTTTTTCATGTGGATTTTTGTGTTCCTCTCGTCTGTTCTTGTGCCGAACGGAAGAATCATCATCAAAATCTGGAAAATATCGATGACCGACGGTGCGCTTCTTCTCGCGCTTGAAAAGTGCCTCAGGCTTTCATCCTCGCTCTGCCTCTCGCGCTACGCTTCCACAATCAGCTTTCCGAATGGCTCTGTTCTTTCGATGACGCTTTCGTTTTTCAGAAAAATGTCGGACAGGTTTGAGTCTGGCGAATCAAAAGAAATGAAATTTTTCGACAGAATCCGCTTCGCCCTCAACGAACAGTTTTTATGATTCCTGTCTCCGCTTCCTGCGCCTTGATTTCGAGGATGCCGACCAAGCCTTCCGTGTAGTGGATTCCAAAGTTCTTGGTGACGAGAATCATTTGGAAATCCCGCTTGCTTCTCCAAAAATCCGCCGCCTTGTCGAAGCCCATCGCGAACATCGCTGTCGAGAGGGCGTCCGCGTAGAGGCCAGAGTCGGCGACAATCGTGACAGAGGCCAAATCGTTTTCCACGGGCCTTCCGGTCTTTGAGTCGAAAATGTGGATGTATTTTTTTCCGTCGCCGCCGATGAAGAACCGCTCGTAGCCTCCAGATGTGACCACGGCCTTGTCCCTCAAACTCAATTTTCCGAGAGGCTCGTCGCCGAACGGGTTTTGCACGCCCACCGCCCAGTCGGAAATTTTTCCGTCCTTGCCGATTTTTCCTCCGACAACCTGCACGTTTCCGCCAAAGTCCAGCACCGCTGACTCGATTCCGTTTTTCTTGAGGATTTTCACGGCCTGGTCGGCGGCGTAGCCCTTTCCAATCGAGCCGAAATCGATTTTCATGTTTTCTTCTATTGATATTGATGATATCGAATTTTCCGAGACGCTGGCCTTCCTGAAATCGGTGAAAGCCAAAAGTTCTCCGATTTCCGCATCCGATGGAATCCGGTAGTCGCCGCTTGTGAAGCCCCACGCCTTTGTTATTGGATAGAGGCATGGATTCAAGGCTCCGTCGGTTTCGTTTGCCATCTTCAGCGCGAAGTCCAGCAGAAAGGCGGTTTCGTTCGACACTTTTTCCAGTCCGCCTCCAGAGCTGTTGATTTTGTGGATTTCGCTCGATTCTTTTGTGGTGGAAATCAGCTCTTCGATTCTCTCGACTTCCTCTTTGATTTCGGAATTTGCCTTGCCTGAATTGTCTCCGAAGCTTCCCAGAGTCATGAAAGTGTCCATTGCCTCGAATGTGATGCGGTTTTCCCTTGTTTTCTGTCCGCATGAAAAAAGAGAGAGGGTGGACAGGAGGAGCAGCGTTTTTTTCATCGCCTTCATTTTTTGTCTCGCCTATAAAACATTTATTTTTTGTGCTAAATTCGATGAACTATGATATTGAAAATTTACAAGTTGGGTGAAGAAGTTTTGAGAGAGAAGTGCGCTCCAGTCGAGCCGGAAGAGATAAACGACGAGATGCGCTCTCTTTTCGAGGATATGTTCGAGACGATGGTGGACGCGAACGGTGTCGGCTTGGCGGCGCCCCAGGTTGGAATCGCCAAACGCTTTTTCGTGGCGATGGCCGACGACGACGTCAAGCGCGTCTTCATAAATCCTCAGATTGTCGCAACCAGCAAGGAGCTTGTCCCCTACGACGAAGGCTGCCTCTCGCTTCCGGGCTTTGACGAGGAAATCGTCCGCCCTGCCAGGGTCACGATTCAGGCCTTGAACGAGCACGGAAAGCCTTTCACGCTCGAAACTGACGGCCTGCTCGCGAGAATCGTGCAGCACGAGAACGACCATTTGGACGGAATCGTCTACATCGACCGCGGGGACCCGGAATTCGCCGCGAAAGTGACGGAGAAGATGAAGGGCAGGCTTGAGAAGGCCAAGAAAAAGGAAGAGGAGAAGGCCAAGAAGGCCGCCAGCATTGCCGCTAAGAAAGCTGCAAAAGAGGCTTCAAAGGCGAAGAAGTAAATGGGAAAGTTGAGAATCCTTTATGCGGGCAGCCCGTTGGCTTCCGCTATCGTACTGAAAAATCTAATAGAGGACTCCAAAAAATCAGACTTCGAGATAGTGGGCGTCCTCACGAACCCTCCAAGCGCGAAGGGGCGGCATTCGACATTGGTTCCCACCGAGGTCGAGCAGGTCGCCAGCGAGAACGGGATAAGTGTGGTTTCGTTCGAGCATCTGAAAGCCGAGGCCCGGGACGCGATTGCGCCGATGAAAGCCGATTTGATGATTTGCTTCGACTACGGAAAGATTTTCGGGCCGAAATTCCTCGCGCTCTTTCCTCTTGGCGGAATCAACCTGCATCCGTCCGCATTGCCGAAGTACAGGGGCTGCACGCCGGTTCCAGCCGCCATCTTGAACGGCGACGAAAAACTCGGCGTTTCAGTGCAGACGCTCGCTCTCGGCACCGACGAGGGCGACATTCTGGCGTTTGGCGAAATAGCCCTCGACGGAAGTGAAACGACGGCCTCCCTCATGGACGGGGACGGCAAGAGCAGCAAGGTCACTTCCCTCGGAACTGAACTCCTCCTTTCTGTCGTCCATTCGACTGTCGACTCGGCAAAAAACGGCGGCAGCTTCAAACTTCCAGATGCCAGAAAGCAGAGCGGCGAATCTTCATACACTCCTTTCATAAAAAAAGAGGACGGAATCATCGATTGGAAGAAATCTGCCGTGGAGATTGACAGAATGGTCAGGGCGTACACTCCTTGGCCATTGGCTTCGACTGAGTGCGGCGGAGTGAAGCTTCTGATTCTCAAGTCGAAGGTTTCCGACAAGTCCACGAAGGAACTGAAGGACGTCGTCATTCCGGGAACTGTCCTTCCGTACCAAAAATCCGTGGGAATCGAAATCGCCTGCGGGGACGGCTCGATTCTTGTGGCTACAGAGCTTCAGTGGGAAAAGAAGAAGGCCATGGACTATAAGTCGTTCATGAACGGTGCCAGGAATTTCACAGGCTCTGTCTTGAGCTAGAGTTTTTCGGGCAGGGCTATTGGAGAAGAAAATGGAAAATCAGGAAAACAATGGAAAACTTGGCGGCGGCGAGAAGAAAAGCGGAAAGTTGCCTGTGAAAGTCGAGGCCTTTCTTTCAAACCATGTCGAGAAATTGCAGGCGAGTTCGTTCAATCTGCTTTTGACGGTGGTTGCCGCCATAATCGTCATGTTCGCCGTGGCGTTCTGCGTCTTCAACTTGAATTTGAAGGGCGAGGAGCAGGTCATGGTTCCGAACGTGGTCGGACTCGACCTTGGAGATGCGCTTTTGGAGATGCAGCAGAAGGAGCTTTACCAGAAAGTCCAGTTCCGGTACACGGATAGCGACGACGCTGGAAAAATCCTCAGCCAGAACCCGGAGGCGGGCGCGATTGTGAAGGCCGGACGGAGAATCGACATCGTTGTGAGCAAAGGCATGGTCTTGAGCAAGGTCGAGAACTACGTCGGCGAGAACTACGACGATGTGAAGATAAAGCTGCAGACGATGTTCACAGGAGCTTCTAGGCAGCTCATCACGCTCGCGGATCCGAGCTACAAGACGGACGAGGCCCCTGTCGGCACGATTCTTGCCCAGGAGCCGCCTGAGGGGACGCCGATATCGTCCCACGTCACGCTCAAGCTTCTTGTCAGCAAGGGCACGCTGTCCGAGTCCGTGCGGGTTCCTTCGCTCGTGGGGCTTTCCGTGAAGAAAATCTACTCGCAGCTGGAGTCTTCAAAAGTCATATTCGACTTTTCGAGCCATGTCGCGGATTCTTCAAAGAACGAGAAGGCCGGCACTGTGACCGAGCAGCAGACTTTCGACTCGCAGACCGTCAGACCGTACACCCACTGCAAGGCGGATTTCGCCGTCGAGGAGGATGTCGCGACCGATGGAAAGAAGCCTGTTCTGGGCGTTTTCTCCGCGAAGACTACGAAATTCCCGTTCGCAGTGAAGATGACGCTGCAGGCCGACAAGGACGGAGAGTCGAAGAAACTCGTGACGTTCATGCATTTCGGAGGCTCTGTCACACTGCCGTTCGAAGTGGAGCAGGGCACTGAGCTTTCCCTCGTCGTGAACGGAAAGGCCGTGTCGAAGCAGCTTGTGAACTGAAAAAATCGGTTGGCAAGAATGTAAAAAAATTGTCGCTAGGTTTCTATTATTTTCAGCACCATTCATTTATACTTGCCTCATTATGGTGCTGAAAATATTAAGTTTCGCAGGCAGCTTGTGTTT
>CAMHLH010000191.1 GCA_946185925.1 uncultured Treponema sp. | reverse complement strand
GTTCTCCTTAAGAAGCGACTTTGAAAGTCGCCGTTACTTCACCCTGGATTTTCCAAAGCGAGTGGGCTTGGCAAAACCGCGCCCTGAAGACTTTTTTGAATAAAAATGAATAACTTTTGAAAATAGATAAACTTTTTTAACTCTTAAATAAGATTACCTCTCGTTTTTTTCAGCTGAGCGAGTTAATTATAACTTAATTCAAACTGTTTTCAATCTACTTTTAATACTTTATTAATGAAATCTTATATTTCAAGTTCAGCCGTCAACTTGTTTCTCAACGCTTTTCGATTCATTACAATACTGGGACAAACAAATCAAAATAAATCGCAGGAGTAAACAATGTACATAACTTGTTTGGATTTGGAAGGCGTGCTCGTGCCTGAAATTTGGATAGCGTTCGCCGAAGAGTCTGGTATTCCAGAATTGAAGAGAACCACAAGGGACGAACCGGACTACGACAAGCTCATGAAATGGAGAATCGGTGTTTTGAAGGAGCATGGGCTCAAGCTTTCCGACATCCAGTCGACAATCGCGAAAATCGACCCGCTTCCGGGAGCGAAGGAATTCATGGACGCGCTGAGGAGCGAATGCCAGACGATAATCATCTCGGACACATTCGCCGAATTCGCTGCCCCATTGATGAAGAAGCTCGGCCAGCCGACAATCTTCTGCAACTCTCTCAAAGTGGACGAGGAAGGCTTCATCGTCAGCCACCAGATGAGGTGCGAGCAGTCCAAGCTCACCACGGTCAAGGCGCTGCAGTCAATCGGCTACGACACAATCGCCTCGGGAGACAGCTACAACGACCTCGGCATGATTCAGGCGTCGAAAGCCGGCTTCCTCTTCTGCACGACGGACAAAATCAAGAAGGACTACCCGGAACTGAAAGCGTTCACAGAGTATTCGGAGCTTTTGGGCGCGATAAGGGAGCAGTTGAAAAAATAATGGCCGGTGGACAAATGAATTTTCTTGAAGAGCGCATCAAAAAAGACGGCATCATAAAGCCGGGCAACATCCTCAAAGTCGACAGTTTCCTCAACCATCAAATCGACGTTTCCCTCATGGACAAAATCGGAGAGGAATTCAAAAGAAGGTTCGACGGAATCGAAGTGACCAAGATTCTGACGATTGAAGCGTCGGGAATCGGACTCGCCTGCCTCGTCGCAAGGCATTTCGGGAACGTTCCGGTCGTTTTCGCGAAGAAGACGCAGACGGTGGTGCAGGACGACGACAAATACATGGCGGACGTGATGTCGTTCACGCACAAAGTGAACAACCACGTTTTCGTCTCGAAGAAATATGTGAACAAGAACGACAAGGTTCTCATAATCGACGACTTCATGGCGCACGGACAGGCGGCTCTCGGCCTCATCGAGATTTGCAGGCAGGCGGGGGCGACCGTGGAGGGAATCGGAATCGCAATCGAGAAGGGATTCCAGCACGGTGGAGACGAAATCCGCGCGAAGGGCTACAAGCTTGAGTCGATAGCAATCGTTGAAAAAATGGACGCCGAGAAAGGCACAATCGAATTCAGGAGCTAGCGGAAATGAGCGAGAACGCAGACAAAGAGAAAAGCGTCCAGAACATCTACACACCAGACGGCATGGTTCCGCTCGGAAAGGCCATTCCAATGGGGCTGCAGCACATCCTCGCGATGTTCGTCGCGAACATAACGCCAATCATCATCCTGGCAAACGTGTGCGGAATCGAGCAGGGCTTGAGCGCGCGCCTCGTGCAGAACGCGATGATTGTCGCGGGAATAGGAACGCTCATCCAGCTCTTCCCGATTTGGAGAGTCGGAGCGAAACTTCCGATTGTGATGGGAATCAGCTTCACATTCCTTTCGATTTCGATATTCATCGGAACGACATACGGATACGGCTCGCTGATGGGGGCAGTCCTCGTGGGCGGTCTCATAGAGGGCGTGCTGGGGCTTTTCGCGAAATACTGGATAAGGCTCATCTCGCCCGTGGTAGCCGCGACTGTCGTCACCGCAATCGGCTTCTCGCTGCTTTCGGTCGGCGCGAATTCTTTCGCGGGCGGACAGGGGGCGGCCGACTTCGGAGCGGCACACAACTGGATTGTGGGGTCGGTCACTCTCGTTGTGAGTCTGGGATTCAGCTACTTCGCCAGGGGCTACCTCTCGCTCATTGCGGTCCTGATTGGACTCGCAGTCGGCTACGTCCTCTCAATCTGCCTCGGCATGGTCGATTTCAGCGCGCTTTCGTCATCGAAGATAATCGGTCTGCCAGCCATCATGCCGTTCAAGTTCGAATTCAACCTGAGTGCGATTGTTGCGATTAGCGTAATCTATCTGGTGTCGGCGACAGAGACAATCGGCGACTCAAGCGCGGTCTGCTCCACGGCGTTGGACAGGGACGTGACGGAAAAGGAACTTTCTGGCTCTCTCGCCTGCGACGGCCTTGTTTCGTCGCTCGCGTCCGTCTTCGGCTGCACTCCGATAACATCGTTCAGCCAGAACATCGGCCTTGTGGCGATGACGAAAGTCGTGAACAGGTTCGCAATCGGAACTGGAGCCGCAATCATGATAATCGCCGGAATCTTCCCGATTGTGGGAGCGGTCTTGACCACTGTCCCGCAGGCGGTTCTCGGCGGCTGCACGATAATGATGTTCGGCACAATCGTCATAAGCGGAGTGAAGATGCTCTCCAAATGCGGTTTCTCCGAGCGCAACGTGACAATCTCGGCCCTCTCGCTTTCAATCGGACTCGGCTTCACCCAGGTCCCGAAGATTTTCGACCACTTTCCGAAGCTCATCCAGAGCGTGTTCGCCGAAAACTGCGTCGCAACAGTCTTCCTTTTGGCAATCGTCCTGAACCTGCTTCTGCCGAAAGAAAAGAGGCAATAGCGATTAGCTTGAAGAAAAAAAATGCCACACGAATTTCAAAATTCATGTGGCATTTTTTTATCGAATCAAGCAGATACTACTGAATCTGGACGACCCAGCCTTCTGGAGCCTTCTCAGTACCCATCTGGATGCCGGTGAGGGTGTCGCGGAGCTTCTGGAGGACGGGACCGCACTTCTCCATTCCGCTTGGAACCATGATGGTCTTCTCGTGGTCGTCAATCTGTCCGATTGGGGAGATGACAGCGGCTGTTCCGCAGAGGCCGACCTCGACGAAATCGGCAAGCTCGTTCTTGTTAACCTTGCGCTCTTCGACTTCCATTCCGAGGTAGTCTTTCGCCACGATGAGGAGCGAGCGGCGGGTGATTGAAGGGAGAATCGAGTTCGACTTTGGAGTGACAAGTTTTCCGTCCTTCGTGACGAAAAGGATGTTGGCTCCGCCAGTCTCTTCGATATATGTGTGGGTCGCAGGGTCAGTGTACATGTTCTCGGCGTAGCCGCATTTGTGAGCGTCCACGATGTTGTGCAAAGACATTGCATAGTTCAGGCCGGCCTTGATGTCGCCAGTTCCGTGCGGAGCCGCGCGGTCGAGGTCGGAGATGCGGACCTTGATAGGCTTCACGCCGCCCTTGAAATACGGGCCGACAGGAGTCACGAGAATCCTGAACTGGTACTCGTCGGCAGGCTTCACGCCGATTACAGCGTTCGAGCCGAACATGTAGGGGCGGATGTAGAGGGTGGCTCCGCTTCCGTAAGGCGGAACATAGTCGATATTGGCTTTGACGGTATCGATTACGGCTTTTATGAATCGCTCTTTCGGGAAGACAGGCATCTCAAGCCTTCTGCAGGAATCGGCCATTCTGTCGGCATTCAAGTCCGGGCGGAAGCAGACGATTTTGCCGTCCGCAGTCGTGTAGGCCTTGAGTCCTTCAAAACAAGTCTGGGCGTACTGCAATACACCGGCACATTCAGAGATTGTGATTGTGTGGTTTGAAGTGAGTTCGCCATCGTCCCATTTTCCGTCTTTGAAGTTAGCAACGAAGCTTTTTGAAGTTTCCTGATAACCGAAAGGCAAATTAGCCCAATCAATTTCTTTAGCCATTTGAAAAACCTCTTTTTTCTATTTTGATTTATGTTTAAATAGAATACTGAATTTGAAAATTTAATGGAATGACAATCAACCACGGCAATATGCTAGTTTTTGAGGATTTCGACTTCATCTTCCGTAAGTTCACGGTAGCCGCCGAGGGGCAATGACGAGTCGAGGCAGAGGCTACCCATCTTCACGCGCTTGAGGTAGACGACCTCGTTGCCGACTTGGGCGAACATGCGCTTGACCTGGTGGAATTTGCCCTCGTAAATCGTGAGCAGGCAGTCGACTTTCCCAGAAGAATTTTGCACGAAAGCAGAATCGATTCTTCCGTCGCGGCTCTTGCCGTCCTCCAAAAACTCAAGCTCGCTCGGCTGGCAGTCGAAGCCGCTCTCGTTCTGCTCCCGGTCAATCCAAAATCCCTTCTTGAACTTCTCCACATAATCTGCCTTCTGGCTTTCGTCGAGGGAATCGCGGAGACCAACGGCGTAGGTTTTTGGAACGTGGGTCTTAGGCGCGAGCAGGCGGTGGGTCAACTGGCCGTCGGTGGAGAGAATCAAAAGCCCCTCCGTGTCGATGTCGAGCCTGCCCATGCAGTGCAAATCGCCGCCCAAGAATTTGTGGCGGAGGGAATCGTCGAGCAGGTCGAAAACGGTCTGGTGCTCGCCGTCCTTGTTCGCGCAGACGACATCGCGGCACTTGTTCATCATGACGTACAAGTCGCGCTGGAGCTTGATTTCCTCGTCGTCCACAAAAACAACGTCGCTTCCGATGTCGATGAGGAAGCCGGGGTCGCGCACGATTTTTCCGTTGACGGTCAAGTGGTCCTTCCGCATCATCTTCTTCACGTCGCTTCTGGAGCCGAATCCGTGATGCGCAAGGACTTTGTCGATTCTCTCTTTTTCCATACAGATTTTCTATTCCTAGCGTCTGTGCTCAATCGGAACGTACTGTCTTTCCTGGCAGATGCTCTGGTAGGCAGGGCGGTAGATTCTTCCACCAGCGACAATCTCCTCGATTCTGTGGGCTGACCAACCAGCGATTCTGGAAACAGCGAAGAGAGGCGTGAAAAGCTCCCTCGGAATGTTGAGCATGGAATAGACGAAGCCCGAA
>CAMHLH010000190.1 GCA_946185925.1 uncultured Treponema sp. | reverse complement strand
GCAGGTTGCTGTTCCCCCGACTCCCGATGGGGAGCATGGAATCATCCAGCAGAGTGCCTACGATGGAATCCGCCCAGGACTCCGCATCGTGGGATTCAGAGTTGACTGCAATCCAATGCTCGCTCGTGGTACATACTATGTCTACCTCGACGACCTTCGCGCTGTAACAGACCTCTACGATGTAGAGAACCGCGACGAAGACGACATGCATGACGATTGGTAGTCGTGACTGGTCTTTGAAAGACTGAACGAAAAAGGTTGGAATTTTGGGTTCCAGCCTTTTTTTTTGCCTTTTTCCATGTTTGTCGATAAAATGGGACGCATGAATTTGAGTTCCATGCTTTTAAATGCCTATAAAAATAGTTCAAAATCAAAGTCAGATTCCGGTTCCGCTTCAAAAAATTCCGACGACGATGTTTTCGTGAAAATCGGCAAGGATTCTGCCTATTCAAAAAACGCGCAGCCGTCAACTCCGTCAAAGTCTTATCTTGTTGGAGAGGGAACATCAGCTACGGCAAAGGCGCTCACTGCTGGTGGCCTTTTGAAAGTGCCGACGCTTCCACGCGAGAAGGACGGGCGTGAAAATGTTTACCGCCGCGTGGCTAAATTCCTGCTTCTGATAGGCGTGGATGAGGCGGCAAAAATACTGCCGCACCTTACAGAGGCCCAGACAGAAAAAATAATTCCCGAAATTGCGTCGATACAGCGTGTCGATCCGGACGAGGCTGAGGAGATTCTCGCTGAATTCAAGTCACTGCTTGGAAAGGCGCGTGAGAGTGGAGGCGTCAACACCGCAAAGGAGATGCTGACAAAGGCTTTTGGAGCAGAGGTCGCCGACAAATATCTTTCAACTGCCGCGGAGGCACTTCCTGTTGAGAAGCCGTTCGAGTATCTTCAGGAAGCTGACAGTGAGAAAATATCGATACTGCTCAAGGATGAATCAAACGCCGTCAGGACTCTGATTCTTTCGTATCTGAAGCCGAAAGTCGCGGCGGACGTCATAAAGGGTATGTCGGAGGAGGACAAGAAGGATGTCGTCCTGAGACTGGCGAGCCTGCAAAAAATCAATCCGGCTGTCGTGAAGGCCGTGGACAAGGCCATGCACGAAAAGGTCAACAAACTTTCAATACAAAAATCGGACAGCATAGACGGACGTTCCGCGTTGGCTCAAATCCTCAGACGCATGGATCCGAATTCCGAGATGGAAATCCTCGGCACCCTTGCGGAGCACGACGAGGAGCTGGGCGCGGATTTGAAAAAACGCCTTTTCACGCTTGAGGACATCATTGCGGCCGACGATCTCTATATACAGAATTATCTTCGGTCGATGGACGACAACGACATTGCTATGCTGATTTCCAACAAAAAAGAAGATTTCCGAGAGAAAATACTCGGCAATGTCTCCCAGAACAGGCGGAAGACTATTCTGGATGCGGAGGAGATAAACAAGCCTATGAGGAGAAGCGAAGTCGACAACATCACTTCGGACTTCATAAATCAGATGAGGCAGGCTTTTGACGAGGGAAAACTTTTTGTGAACGGAAGGGACGGTGAGTTCTATGTTTAAGATTGGCGATTCATACAAAAATTTCGAGGTTCTTGATGTGTTTGATGTCCAGGACTTTCATTCAACGGCGGTTCATCTGGTTCACAGAACTACAGGGCTTGAACTTGTGCATTTCGTGAACGACGACGAGGAGAATCTCTTCTCTTTTTCTTTCAGGACACCGAATGAGAAGGCGAATGGAGCCGCACATATTTTGGAGCACTCCGTCCTCTGCGGCTCTGAGAGGTTCCCTCTGAAAGACCCGTTCGTGGCCTTGTCGAACCAGAGCGTGAAGACTTACTTGAACGCGATGACTTTTCCAGACAGGACCGTCTTTCCGGCAAGTTCAATAGTGAAGGCCGACTATTTCAACTTGTTCAATGTCTATGGGGACGCTGTTTTTTTTCCGAAGCTGGACAGGGAAATCTTTTTGCAGGAGGCCCACAGGCTTGAAATCGACAAAAACGGAACCCCTTCCATACAGGGGGTTGTCTACAACGAGATGAAGGGGGATTATTCTTCCTTCGATTCCGTTGTTTCGGATTTGTGCAACAAGAGCGTCCTTTCCGGTTCTGTCTATGAGAAAGATTCTGGCGGAGACCCGCTGGAGATTCCTTCCATAACATACGAGGAGTTCAGGGAGTTCCACAAAAGATGGTACAGACCCGACAACTGTCTGGTCTTTTTGTATGGAAACATTCCGACTGAGGAGCAGATTGATTTTGTCCAGTCGAATTTCATCGGGCGGCTGGAGAAAAAATTCGGGGAGATGGACAGTTCCCTCTCGAAAAATTGGACGGCCGAAGGTTTTAGGGAATTAAAAAAGTCGAGGATAGGCGATTTCTTGAGATTTGTCACGCCTGCCAAGATTGAGGAGCCTGTGGAGCTTCGCGCCGAGGGGCCGGGCGGCGAGGAGAGCGGAAATTCCGTTGTTGTGAACTGGCTTTTCGGAAAGTGCGAGACAGCCGACATCCAGTCCGAGAATGCGGTCATGTGCGGAATCCTCTTGAATCATGGAGGTTCGCCGCTTGGCAAGGCTCTCGTGGATTCTGGGTTGGGAGAGGATTTGTCGCCGCAGGTGGGGTATTCCAGCTATCTGTACAATTCTGTCCTGTCTGTTGGGCTTAGGGGCGTGAAGAGCGGGGACGAGAAGAAAGTCGAGAAGGTGATTTTCGACACTCTCCAAAAAATTGTCGACGAGGGAATTTCAAAGAACGACATAGAATCTACTTTAATGAGCATGGAATTCTCCCAGCGGGAAATAAAGAGGTTCGGCGGCCCTTATTCCAAGAGTTTGATGACGAAAATCGTCTACGGCTGGCTTTATGGGTTCGACATTTCAAGGCAGATTCGACAGAGAGCCACTTTGGAGCGGATAAAGTCGAAGATAGAGGCCGATTCCAAATTTTTTGAGAAAAAGATAAAGAGTCTTATGCTCGACAATAAAAGCCGCTCTCTCGTGGTCGTGACTCCTTCCGAGAATTTCTCGAAGAAAAGGGCGGAAGCGGAGAGACGGCTGGCCTCCGAACTTCTCTCGAAGACCTCTGTTGACAAGGTCAGGGCCGAGTCAGACAGGCTTCATGAATTCCAAAAATCTTCAGATGACGTTTCGTGCCTGCCTCATTTGAATCCGAAAGATTTCATCGTTGACGGAAAGCCGTTGATGAATGTTGTTCATACGGAAATCGAGAAAATAGACGGAACGGACAGCGGAAAGACCGGCAGAAAAATTCCTCTTTTCACAAACGAGGAGAACACGAACGGAATTGTTTATGTGACTGTCGGCTTCCCCGTCGATGTTCTTGATGCCGAGGACTATCTGTATGTGCCGGCCTTGACAGACGCCCTGGACGATTCAGGCTGGGTTCGGAGATGCGACGGAAAATTCCTGGATTGGGCGGAGTCGTCCGAGATTTGCGCGCTCCACACTGGCGGACTGACGTGCTCTGCCGTGAACTTCGACATGGCTGAGACAGTGGATTCGAAGAAGGCGTTTGCGGACTGCTCTTGGACCGGCAGGGAATGGGTTCTCTACAAGGTCGCCATGCTTGAGGAGGAGACGGGGAACGCCCTTGAAATCCTCGCGGACTGCATAACGGGCGCGGACTTCAGGGACGAGAAGCGGCTTTTGGACATTTTCCTTGAGGACAAGAACGATTTCGAGTCCTCGATTGTGCCGGACGGCCATCTTTACGTGGACAGCAGGGCGAAAATCGGCTTCTCCCGTTCTTTTACCGTGAGCGAGCTTTGGACTGGGATACGGCAGCTCTATGTGCTCAGGGAAATCGTCTCGGCTGACAAGAAATCGCTTGCGGAAAGGTTCAAGCGCATGTCCGCCAAGATAAGGGACGGCGGCGCGTTCATTCATGTGACAGCGGAGAAGGGCGGGCTTTCGAAAGTGAAGGAACTTTTGCCGAAATTTGTTTCGGATGCCGGTTTGAAGTCCCTTTGCGAAAAATCCGTTGTAGACGACGGAAAACTCGCGGCTTTGGCGGAGTTGCCGGCGGATTGCGGCGGCTCTGGCTGCGAAAATTCCGGTAAATGCACGGAAGAAATCATAGTTCTGGATTCCCAGGTCGGCTTCGCCGCCGAGTGCTTCGAAGCAAGCCCTTACGGAAGTGAAAGAGAGGCCGTGGAGGATGTCTGCTCACATTGGCTTTCCAACAATCTGCTTTGGGAGAGAATCCGCACAATCGGTGGGGCCTATGGAGCCTTCTGCATGACAAATCCGACTCCGGGCGTGTTCTCTTTCGCTACCTACCGCGACCCAAAGCCGTTCGATTCCTGCGCAGCCTTTGAACGCTGCCTTGAGGAAGCCGCATCCCTTGACTTCGGCGAGGAGACTGTCGAGAAGGCGATTGTCGGCGACTACAGCCACTGGCTTCAGCCGCAGGCTCCGAAGGGCAGGGGGGTGAGCGGTCTCTTGAGAATGCTTTCAGGAATATGCGACAGCGACCGTGCGCGGAAACTTGGCTGGCTCTTGAACACGGATTCCGCAAAGATGAAGAACGCTTTTTCTGTCTTGGTCGGGAACGCTAAGAATTCTTTGAGAAAACGCAGAGTCATAATCTGCTCGAAAGAAAATTTGAAGGATGTTGCAGAAAAACACAATGGAAAAATAATCTATTTGCCAATATAATTTTTAAAGCAGATTTAAATGCTGATTGTTTTTAAGGAGAAATCAAATGGATTCAAAAAAGAAAGAGCCTACAGCGGCTCAGTTCGACAAGTGTGTCAAGATGATTCGCCAGCTTGTTTCTGACATTCAGGGGGCGCCGTACCCTGGCGACCAGGTTGAGTCCGAGTTGTACACAATATGGTACGAGCATGTTCAGAAGGCTGCCGTCGAGTGCTTTGAGTTTTTGGATGAGAATTTTCCTTTGCAGAAGACAAACTTCTCTGGTTTGGAGAAGTTCTTCGAATCTGGAAAATAGTGTTCGAATATCTCATATTAAAATGTGAAGTTGCCGTTTTTTACTGCCGAAAATTCCTATAGTCGGATATTTAAATGTATCCGAAAGTTGAAGGATTGGTGGGAAATATGGCGACTAAAAAAATCAACAGTTTTGAGCA
>CAMHLH010000189.1 GCA_946185925.1 uncultured Treponema sp. | reverse complement strand
AAAAAACAAAATTAAAATTATATATAGAAAATACGCCTGTTCGACGACTTCAATTTCCGTAAACGGCGATATCTTTTTTTTCACATCGATTTTTCAGGAATTTGGGAGAATCATACATGGAGACCAACAAATCTTTCAGAACTTCTGTGAACAAACTGTTCAACGGAACACTCACGAAACAGCTTTCATGGAACATCGGAGCGATTTCCGCAATCTTGCTTTTGGTTGCTGGAATCATAATCAGCAGCAGAATATCAAAAAGCTACAAGGCGATATCGCACAAGTACATAGAGACGGTGGCGGAAAAATACGCAGAAAGCACAAAGCAGATTCTTTCAAAGGAATACGCAATCTGCACGGAGCTCCAGAGCGCATTTTCGATGTACGAGAAAATCCCTGCCGAAGTGAGGAGAGACTACTACAATGAAATCCTCAAGGACACGCTCAAGCAAACTCCAAGCCTTGTTGACGCATGGACAGTCTGGGAACCGAACGCTCTCGACGACATGGACGAAAACTATGCAAATACAGACGTGCATGACGAAACAGGACGTTTCATTCCATATTGGACAAACTCGAACGGCAAAATAGACGTCTGCGCGCTAACAGACTATGTCGGCTCGGACTGGTACGAAGTTCCGCTCAAAAGCAAAAAGGGCATTTTAATCGACCCGAACCCCTACGAAGTCGCGGGAAAAACCATCTGGGTCTGCGGTGTCGCCTTTCCAATCATCAATTCAAGAGGAGAGCGGGTTGGCGTGGTCGGAATAGACATGTCGCTTTCAACCTTGAGCGAGCTTTTGAAATCGGCGGAGATTTTGGAAACAGGCTATCTGACTCTCATTTCGGCATCAGGCCTTGTGGCAGTCGACTCAGACCCGTCAAGGGAGGGAAAGTTGGACAAGAATCTTTCCGACCCAAAAATGTACAAACTCTACAGGGATGCGGCGGCGAGCCTCCAGCCATTCAAAAACAGAGAAGTCGTGAATGGAAAGAGCTTTTTTACACTCTCGATTCCGCTGAAAGTGGAAATCGCAGACCAAGTTTGGTTTCTCGAAACAAATATAGAGGAAAGGGAACTTGAGAAAGACGCAAAATTCATATCGCTGGTTCTCATCATCGCATTCTCCATTCTCACAATAATTATCATTTTGATGATTGTGGCAATCGTTAAAGGCATAACGAACGAGATAAACAAGGGCGTGGACGCAATGAAGAACATCGCCCAAGGAGACGGAGACCTGACGGTCAGAATGGAAGTCAAGCGGCACAACGAAATCGGCCTCATGTACACCTACTTCAACCAGACAATGGAAAAAATCCAGAATTCCGTGAAGAACGTAAAATACGGCTCCGAAGAGATGAACAGAATCGGCCAGACGCTGGCGGACAGCATGAACGACACGGCAGCGGCGGCAAACGAAATCACGGCGAACATCGACTCGGTGAACAGGCAGATTCAGATGCAGAACGAGAACGTGAAAGACTCATCAGAATCGGTCAAGCTCATCTACGACAACGTGCAGTCGCTCATCAATAGCATACAGTCGCAGTCGGCGAGCCTCGTGGAGTCGTCTTCGGCAATCGAGGAGATGGTCGCGAACATCAGGTCGGTGACGAACATCCTCCTCAAAAACTCCGAGACAATCGGAAACCTTGAAAAGTCGGCGGAATCCGGAAAGGAAAGCATAAGCAACTCGGTCGAATCCACGAAGCACGTCATGGACCAGTCGAAGACGCTTTTGGAGGCCTCCAAAGTCATCCAGAACATCGCGTCGCAGACGAACCTCCTGGCGATGAACGCGGCAATCGAGGCGGCGCACGCGGGCGAGGCCGGAAAGGGATTCAGCGTGGTCGCGGACGAAATCAGGAAGCTCGCGGAGGACTCGAACAAGCAGGGAAAGGCCATCACGACGAACCTGAAGGAAGCGCTCGCGAGCATCAAGCAGGTCGCGGACAGCAGTTCGAGTATGCAGACGAAGTTCAATGAGATTTACGATTTGACGCAGGAAGTCGCGCGACAGGAATTGACGATAAAGAGCGCGATGGAAGAGCAGAGCGAAGGCGGCGGTCAGGTTTTGGACGCTCTCAAGAACATCAACGAGATAACGGAGAACGTGAAGAGAGGTGGCGACGACATGCAAAACGCCGCCCACATCGTCTTCGAGAAGATGACGAATCTTTCAAGGCTCACGAGCGAAATCACTTCGAGTATGCAGGAGATGTCGATAGGAATCGAGAGCATCAATTCATCGATGAATTCGTGCAACGACCTTACGCACCAGAACACTGACGCGATAGACACGATGACGACGGAAGTCGACAAATTCAAGGTCTGAAATTCACCTCTCCGCCGTGAAAAAAACTATGCTAGAATTGCTCCATGGCGAAAAGTGAAAATTCAGTGAGACTCACAGAAAAGGAAGCGGCAAGGCGCGAGATGATGCTCGGCGGGAACATGATGAAAGTCCTCGTCACAATCGCGCTGCCGCTCGTCTTCTACAATTCAATCGGGCAAATCTTCCAACTAATCGACACATACATAGCGGCGAACATGAGCGCGGCTGTCGTTTCCACGGTGTCCTTCGTGGCGCAGGTGGACAAGATGGTGATGGCAATCGGAAGCGGACTTTCGATTGCAGGCGGAGTCATGATTGCCAGAAGCTACGGCAAAGGCGACATGGAAAAAGTGAGACGGCAGATTTCGACGATTTTCTTCATCTGCATTGGAATCGGCTCGCTCATCCTGCTCGTCATGGTTCCGCTCATGTATCCCTTCCTCAAGCTCATGCGGATGCCGGACGAGCTTATCGGACAGGGCACAATCTACTCAAGTCTCGTGATGGCGAGCGTCATCTTCCAGTTCATCAACACAATCTATTTTTCCATTCAAAAATCGAAGGGCAACACCAAGGTCATCATGTGGGGAAACCTGCTCGTGCTTTCGGTGAAGACCAGCATGAACATCCTGACGATGGCTCTCATCAAGAACGGAAAAATCGAAGTCGGGAACGGAATCTATTTTCTGCCGATTGCCACCCTCCTCTCCCACTTCGTCCTGACGACAATCGCGATGAAGAATTTCACGTCAAAAAAGAATCCGTTCAGAATATCCATAAAAAACTGCGAATTCAAAAAAACACTGCTCCTTCCGCTTTTTTCTCTCGGACTTCCGGTCTTCCTCGAAAAATTCATCATGGCGTTCGGAAAATCAATTGTGAACGCCCTCTGCGCGGGGTTCGGGCCGACGGTCGTGGGCGCGCTGGGCGTGAGCGACAGAATCTGCGGAATGGCGACGAACCCGATTTCGGGCTTCCAGGAAGCGGAATCCAGCCTGGTCTCGAACAATCTCGGAAACAGGAACCTGAACAGGGCGCTGGGCTTCTTCTACCGGACGCTGCTGCTGAATCTTTCGTTCACGATAGTCGTCTTCGTCATAACAGGCGTGCTCAAGAACCCGATAATCGAAGCGTTCGCGAAGGGAGACGCAAATTTCGCCGAGGAAATCGACAAAATCTACTTCTACGAAAGGCTGGACACGCTCCTGGTCTCGGTCAATTCAAGCGTGATGGGGCTCCTGTACGGTTTTGGAAAGACGAAGATTACGATGTTCCTGAATCTCCTCAGGCTTTTCGTCTACCGGATTCCGTCGCTGCTGATTTTCATGAAAGTCCCGTTCTTTTTCGACACGCTCGGAACTTCCGCGGTGGGACTCGCCATGCTCATATCGAATTCCCTCGTCGGGCTTACGGCGGGAATCGTGGCGGTAGTCTTCATAAAACGGATAAAAAACACCGATTCACAGCGATTAACCGAATCCATTGAAATTTGATATATTTTCAATGGGAGAAAGAAAAAAATGAGCGAGCCAAAAGTTTTCAATGTAAGAACGAACATTTCAGAATTCAATCCCGATGTCCTTGAAGCCGAGTTTTTCAAGGAATTTCCAAGATTCAACGAAGAGGAGAAAGCCGAGTTCTCAAAGGCCTGGAAATTTTTAATCGAAAAGACGGGCGACATAAAAAGAAGCTGCGGAAAGCCGTACTTTCTGCATCCGATGAGGGTGGCGGCGTTGCTTGCGGACACGAACATGGACATGGACTGCATCGTCTGCGGTCTTCTCCATTCGATTCTCGAAATCCACGACGAAGAGATGAACCAGAAAGTGACGGCCGAAGAAATCGAAGAGAAATTCGGAAAGACAATCACCAGAATCGTCTCGGACACATCGAAAATCACGTCCCTAAAAATCAACTCGAAGACAATCCAGCAGGCGGACTCGATTCGGAAGATGCTTTTCGCGATGATTGACGACGTGCGCGTGATACTCGTGAAGCTCGCCGACAGGCTCGACCGAATGAGGAACCTCAAGGCAATCGAACCGAAGAAGCAGCGGCTTGTCGCGTCCGAAGTGCTGGACATCTGGGCGCCGCTCGCCGACAGGCTCGGAATGCAGTCGGTGAAGTCGGAAATGGAAGACTTGTCGCTAAAATATTCGAACCCGGACGTCTTCCAGCAGATAAAGAAAATCGTCTCGCAGAAGAAGGACGAGCGCGCGGCCTACCTTGAGAGCGCGGTCGGCAAAATCAGGGGCGAGGCGGAGAAAATCGGCTTGAAAGTGGAAATCACGGCGCGGGCAAAGCACTTCTATTCGATTTACCAGAAGATGAGAAAGAGGAACAAGTCGGCGGAGGAACTTTACGACCTGCTCGCGCTCAGGATAATCTGCCAGAGGAAGAGCGAGTGCTACACGCTCATCGGAATCGTGCACGGGCTTTGGAAGCCGATGGACGGAAGGTTCAAGGACTACATCGCCATGCCGAAGTCGAACGGCTACCAGTCGCTGCACACCACGGTCGTCTGCGAGGGAAAGCCGCTCGAAATCCAAATCCGGACAGAGGCAATGCACAACAAGGCCGAGCACGGAGTCGCCTCGCACTGGCTCTACAAGAAGGGCATGAACCACGACAAGGTGGACGTGAACTCGCTCGGAATCTTCAACCAGCTGCAGAACTTGAAGGACGAGAACCTGACCGACGAAAGCTTTTTCGCGCAGCTCAAGGGGGAACTTTTGGGCGACGAGATTTTCGTCTTCACCCCCAAGGGCGACGTGGTGCAGCTTCCAGCAGGCTCATGCGCGATAGACTTCGCCTACCACGTCCATTCGGCGGTGGGGGAGAAAATCGTGGGCGCGAAGG